>CAZMDZ010000050.1:1854-15951 GCA_964565175.1 uncultured Planctomycetales bacterium | reverse complement strand
CAACAAAACGAATCCGACCAGCCGCAAGACCAACGGGAACCAGCGCCAACCGAGTCTCCAACTCGTTGGCAAGCCACGCGTTTGACGGCTGCTGATCAGGGGGATGTTGTCGCTCAACGACCGACCTCCACGAAGCGGCGACACTGCTGCAGCCACTGCTCGACGTCTTCCGCATTGGCGCGGCGCTTGGCGAACTTGGTGCCGTCGCAAAGGTTGAGCAAGGTGCGCAGCGATTCTTCCTCCAACTCGGTTTGCTTCCAAGCGAGCAAAGATTCTTCGCTTGTTTGACGGTCAGCCGGAAATTGCCATTGCTCGATCAGATAGCAGCGCAAGGCTTCGGCGGCTTGCTCGAAGAATTGGCAGCAAAGATCGGCATCGCTCGACGGCAACTGCTGCAGGGCTTGCAGGCGCAAGTTCATTTCGGCCCGCGGATCGAACTCCTCCCCGGGCTCCACCACCGCTTCTTTTTCCACCCTGTTGTCTCGGCGGAGAAACCGCACGACTGCCGGCAACAGCACCGCGGTTAAGACAATCATCGTCAACAAAGGAAGCCATTCCGCCAACGACCACGGGGCCTCGACGACATCAAACGGGAAGCTGGTACCGCCGAAATCCTCCAAGGAATCGCTTTGCGGGGCGGCTTGAATGCCAGCAATGGTGCTTCCATCCAATCCGGCAGTGGCGTTCATCCACGCCCCCCGCGTTGCTCGCGCATACGAAAAAAACGATGAATCGGTTGAGCGACGGCGTCCGGGTCGCGTTCACGCGGCACGCGTACATCCATGCAATCCACCTTCGCCGCAGCCAATTGATAAGCAACATGATCTTGCCAACGTTGCATGCGCAAACGGTACTCCTGGCGCATCGCCGCCGAACTGCCGTCCAACCAGCGCGCTTGACCGGTCTCGGGGTCCACCACTCGCATCATGGCATTGGGAAGTTGCTCAAAATCTGGCGGCAGCAATCTCACTGCAATCAAGTCGTGACGTTTGGAGCACAAAGATAGGGATTGCTGCCAGCCGTCGGCGCAAAAGTCGGACAGCAAAAACACGGTGGAGTGACCGCGCAAAACCGAACCGACGTAATCCAACGCAGCGTTCAAATTACTGCTCGAACTGGAGCCCCGCAAGGCCAAGCAATCTCGAATAATCGACAAGGCATAACGACTTCCTTTTCGCGCCGGCACGTACTTATCAATCTTTGAACTGAAGCCCAACATGCCGATCTTGTCGTTATTGCGCACCGCCGACAACGCCAAACAACCACAAATCCGGGCCGCCATTTGACGCAACGTGTGATGGCCGAAGCCATGATCCATCGACGGCGACAGGTCGACCAGGAACATCACCGTCAGTTCGCGTTCATCGACAAACTTCTTGATGAACGGCTTGCCCGCGCGCGCGGTTACGTTCCAATCCACGGTGCGAGGATCGACGCCACTGACGTATTCACGCACTTCGTCGAACTCCAAGCCAGAGCCGCGAAACACCGAACGATATCCACCCGCCAAAGCGCTCGCCACTAACCGTTTCGACTGCACCTCGATGTGCCGCACCTCAGCCAGCAATTCGGCGAGGTCGGCCTGCTCGGCTGGACTCAATGGAGCTGGGCCAGCGGACTCGGGCGTGGAGTTGGCGTGGCTCACGGCACCGGTACGTGGTCAAACACCCGTTGAATCATCTGCTCAGAGGTCACTCCTTGCGCTTCGGCTTCAAAGGTTGGAATGACTCGGTGACGCAAGATTTCCATGCCCACGGACTTCACATCGTGCGGCGTGACGTAGCCCCGTCCATGTAAAAACGCCCGCGCCCTAGCGCCTTGCACCAACGCGATCGAAGCACGCGGCGAGGCACCATAAAGGATCATCGGCTTCAAGTCCGGCAAGCCGGCGACGTCGGCCTCGCGGGTGGCAAAAACCAAATCCACCACGTAACGACTAATTTTGTCGTCGACGTAGACCTCGTCCATCAGCTCGCGTGCGGCCAACACCTGCTCTGGACTCGCCACCTCTTTGACTTGAGGTCGATGAGTGTTGTTGGCCATGCGCTCGATGATCAACGCCTCTTCTTCTTTGCTGGGATAGCCCACCACAACCTTCAACATAAAGCGGTCGACCTGGGCTTCGGGTAGCGGGTAAGTGCCTTCTTGCTCGACTGGGTTTTGCGTCGCCAATACCAAAAACGGCGACGGCAACGCTCGCGTCTCTCCGGCCAAGGTCACCTGTCGTTCTTGCATCGCCTCCAACAACCCCGACTGCACCTTGGCAGGTGCGCGGTTGATTTCGTCGGCGAGCACAAAGTTGGCGAAGACTGGCCCTTCGTGCACCGTCCACTCACCAGTCTTCGGGTTGTAAACCTGGGTGCCAATCAAATCCGACGGCAACAAATCCGGCGTGAATTGCAGGCGGTGAAACTCCCCGCCCAGAGCAGCGGCCAAACTCTGCACCGCCAGGGATTTCGCCAAGCCTGGCACCCCCTCAAGCAACACATGGCCGTCGGCCAGCAATCCGATCAGCAAGCTTTCAAGCAGCTGACTCTGGCCAACGATGACGCTTTCAACGGTCTGCGTAATCTCGCGCAAAAAGCCGCTCTGCTGCTGAATGCGCTCCGTTATCTCTTCGACTTGGCTCATGATTAGAGAATCAGTGTACCGGGTCGCCGCCGACGGATATACCCGCAGGCCGCCCGTTCTCTGCTTGTCCTCAGGCGGAGAAAATGCGTTAATCTGGCTAACCACCATGCGCGCGCCCCGCACCGTTTTGCCCCACCTTCCTCACCTCAATCTGCTCCTCGGTTTGGCTTTTGCGCTAACCGCCCCATCGGCCACCGCCCAAAGCTCGGCTAGCGCTGGACTGCTCTCAGCCCTTTCCCCGCTTGCAGCCCAAGACCCAGCGGCCCAGCCCCAAGCTCCGCAGCTGGGTGACCGCGTTGCCGACGGTCTCAGCCGTGAGCAAATGTGGCGCGCCCCCACTGCCGAAGACTGGGCCAAGCCGTGCCTAATCCCATGGCAGCGCAGTTGGAAAGACGCGCTGTCGGTGATGGAAGAAACTGGCAAGCCGATCTTGGTCTGCGTCAGCATGGACGGTGAGATCGCCAGTGAGCACTATGCTGGGGTCCGCTACCGCCAGCCAGACGTGGCCGCAGCCTATGCACCTTACGTCACCGTCATCGCCTCGGTTTACCGCCATACGCCGCGCGACTGGGACGCCCAAGGCCGACGAGTCGAGTGCCCGCGTTTCGGCAGTGTGACCTGCGGGGAACATATCGCCATGGAGGTGGAGTTGTATGAAAAGTTTTTCGACGGCACCCGCGTTGCGCCGCGCCACATCATGATCGAAGATGATGGCGGTGAGACCTACGACCTCTATTACGCCAACGATACTTCCACCGTATTCCAGCAAATCTCCGACGGCATCTTGCAACGAGAAAAGAAGCCGAAGGATCCGCCGCGCGGTGATCGCAGCATTTTGGAACGAGTCGCCAGTCGCGACATCTCCGACCGCGTTGCAGTGGAGCAGGCATACGCTAGCGGCAGCGTCGAAATGCGCGAAAGCTTACTGAATGCCGCCATTCAGCACGGCGATGCCGAACAACTTGGATTGCTGCGCTTAGCGGTGTTCGATTTAGATTTAAATTTGAATCAGTTGGCGCGAGAAGCGCTAAGCAAAACCGACTCCAACAACGCCGTGAGTTTGATCGGCGAGGCGCTGCGCGTGCCGATGGCGGATGGCGAACGAAATGGTTTGATCGACGCCTTGACTCGTCTGGGGAAGACCAATCGTGCAGCCAAAACACTGTCGGTGGTGCATACCGGTTTGGCATCGACCGACTCGAAGGTCAATGCTGACGCTTGGTCCGAAGCTTTGGTTGGTGCGGAATATCCGGCACCCAAAGATTGGAATGGATTGGAACAATCCTTGGATCATAAAGAACGGCTCACTGCCGACGAACCAGCTGATCCAGAAACTCAATTGGAACTGGCCGAGGCCGCGCTAGCCTTCGCTGTCGATCCCAACACAGCGCGCATTCTTGCCGCCGATCCCTCCACCGCGCAAAAGTACTCGCGCCTGCACTTTGAAGATGCGCGCCAAGCCGCCGAAGTTGCCCGCGACCTGGGTGCCAGCGGTTGGCGTTTGGACGCGGTGCAGTGTTTGGCCAACTACTACTTGGGCAACTCCGCTCCAAGCGCCAAGTTCGCCGAAGCCGCAGCGGCTGCGATACCAGCGGGCGATACCAGCTGGAATGCGATGGCGGTCCTGGACATCTATGCCAAGAACAAGCGCCAAGCCATTGAAAGCGCCATGCAAGCGAAACGCGATTGGCCGCCTCTGTGGTTAAGCGAGCTGCACAACGCTTATTCGATCTTGGCCAAGCACCCGCTCGGCACCGGCGACCAAGCTTTGTCCCACTACGACTTCCTGACCAAGGTGGGCGCAGCTGGCAAAGCGACATCGGCCCTGCAGAATGGCATTGCTCGCTTCCCCGCCCACTACCAACTGCATGATCGCTTGCGCGCCCGCGTCTTCCACGATCGCGGCATCGCTGGTCTGGAACGCGTCTACGAACGCTTGCTCGCTGCCGACGACGCCAATCCAATCCTGAATTGGTACGCCGGTTTGGCTTCCATCGTCTGTGCAGAAAGCTACCGACGCGCCAACCAGCCCAAGCAAGCTGCCCCTGCTTACGATCGAGCGCTTCAGTACTACCAACGCAGCGTGGAGTTGCTTCCAGACACCGCCTCCACCAGCGCGCACTACACCGCCATCATCTTGGCCGGCCAAGGGCGTCTGGCTTACGAGCGCGGCGATTGGGACTTAGCCTTGCAAAAGATTTTGGCCTCGTTCCAACACAACCCCGATGCTGCCGCCAGTCTCGATGGCTTAAATCACTCGGCGGTGACGTCGGCGATTTTGTTGAAGGCTCGCTTGCTCGAACTTGAGCGCAGCGACGACGCCAACGGCTTGCAAGCGGCCATGGATCAATTGGATCCGGAAATGCTGCTTCCGCCCGAATTCGATCGGGTGGGTCCGAAATGGGAGCAGTGGCGCAAGGAGCAGGAAGCGAAACAGAATCGCTAGGCAGCCCTTTTGGGTGTTTGATTCCGCCGCTGACTGAATCAGCGACGGGCCAGTTCGTGCTGCAGCCACGCCGGATGATCGCTGATGATGCCATCCACCCCGCATTGCAAGGCGTGATGGAGTTCGGCGGATGTGCTGACGGTCCAGGTGATCACCGGTTGACCGGCGTCATGAGCGGCGGCGACGAAGTCAGCACGGAGCCCATCAATTTGACAGCTTAGGTAGTCGTATGGATGCAGCTCAGCAGTTTCCATATTGCGGCCGCAGCGCAAACCACAATCGAGTTCGGCCGCCCAGTGCAGCAGCTGGTCGCTAAAACTAAGCAGCAGGAGTTCTGTTTTCTCCTTCCCCGCTGCCAGCGATTTTGAATGGGCATCGACCACCGCTAGCGTTTCTTCCACCAAGGCTTTGCGCCGGGCAAGGGGGTCGGCGGCTTCGTCTTTAAGTTCAAGAAAGATCGGCTGCTGACCAAACTCACGAACCGCCTGATCCAGGCGCAGAAAACCCAGTTGCTCCAACTCGGCGGCGGTGCAGTCCCCTATCCAGCGGTCGACGCCGGCCAGCCGCTTCAAGGAATTGTCGTGACAAAGAATCGGCACATGGTCCTGGCTGAGACGCACATCGGTTTCGATGCCATCCACGCCCAATTGCTGGGCACGAGCAAACGCCGCCGCGCTGTTTTCTGGCAACGACACCGTGGGCGAATGCAACCGATGGCCACCACGGGCGCCGCGATGGGCAATCACCCACGGTCGGGAAGGGTTGGCTGAAAATTTCACCATCTATGGACTTGGTCGGACCGGAGCCTCCCTCCATTCTCAAGATTACGATGTCTTCAAGCTTACAAATTGAAAAATAACTAGGCCAATGACAGCTCAGGACTTGACGCCATGGATCGATTGCGGGCAAGCTTGTCAAGCTGCCGCCGACGGCGCGCAGGTCCTCCCATCATGCTTGTTCTCGCACTTCTTTCCCTGGCACCCGTCTGCGCTGCTGCTCCCCTTCCCCAAGAAGATTCGCAGCCAGTCCCGCCTGCCCGCAGTGAGGTCATTGAGCCGCTGCATAAAACCAGCTTCAATGATGACGGCAAAGCCAAGGTGCGCCAGCAAGGCGGCAACCCCAGGCGGCTGGCTGGACCGGAAGGCGGACTGAAGGACTTCCTCGCCTTCGACGGCAGCATGGATGGCAACCGCCAAGTCGACCCCCAGATTGCCGTCGGCGGTGGCTATGTTTTCCACGGCACCAACAGTGGCTTGGTGATTTACACCAAGGCTGGTGAGTACGTGCAAGGTGTGCCGCAGTCGGCATTCAACAACGGCATTGATCCCAAACTGTTTTTTGACCCCCACAACAAGGTCTTCGGCTTCGACCTGTGGAACCCGTGGGACAAGGAGAAATTGAAGCCGGTGAATATTTCGGTTTCGGAGTCTTCGGATCCAACGGGGGCTTGGAATACCTATCCAGTGCCGGCTCCGGGCGGTGTTGATGGCGGCGGCATTGGCTACAGTCGCAAGTGGATTGGCTACAGCTTCCCCGGCGGCGAGGACCGCACCTTCGTGCTGCCGATCAAGCCGGCAAAAAAGGGCAAAGCCGTCACCGTTTACCACTTCAAAGGCAGCCTTGGGCACCCGGTTGCGACCCAAAACGCAGAAGATGATTTGTACTTCTTCCAGCTCACCAAGAAGGAGTTCATCCTGCGACGAGTGAGCACCGGCAAGGGCGGCAAGCCGCAGGCCGAGTTAGTAGCCCGTCAAGCGCATGGATTGAAGAATGTCGGCTGGCCGCCGCAATCGCCTCAGATGGGCACGGAACAAAAGACCGCGTCCGGCGACCGCAATCCCAAAAACTTGGTGATGCAGGGCAAGCACATTTGGTTTTCCCACACGGTGAACTGCGACGGCCGCGCCGCCGTGCAATGGCATCAAGTCGCTTTGGACGGCAGCATCGTGCAAAGTGGGTTGATAAGCAGTGAAACCAGCAGCTACATCCAAACCACTTTGGCAGTCAATAAGAAGCTGGATGTCTTGATCGGCTTCCAAGAGACCAGCCCAGAGATGTACATCAGCCCGCGCTTTGCCTACCGTCGCCACAGTGATCCGCCCGGACAGATGGGCCCGATCCATTCGATTGGGGAAGGCCGCTGGTTTACCGACGGCACCTCTTGGGGCGATTACAGCGGTTGCATGGTCGATGGTGACAACCTGAAGGATCTGTGGACGGTGCAAAGCATTACCGACGACAAAGGAAAAGGCGACACGGTGATTGCTTTGATCCCCTCGCCGTCCAAATAAGGTCGTCCGCAGCGAAAAAGAAAAGCCGGATACGCTTGCGCGTATCCGGCTTTCTTGTTTGGTAGCGGGGGCAGGATTCGAACCTGCGACCTCCGGGTTATGAGCCCGACGAGCTGCCAGCTGCTCCACCCCGCGGTGTGAGGTCGGAAATTCTAACGACGCCAAAGCCCGGGTCAACCGAAATCAGCGATTATTACCGCCGCCAGGCTTGTCTGGATCCTCAGACTTCGGCGGCTCCTCTTTGGGCGGGGTTTGCTCAGGCTTGGGATCCGGCTTCGGTGGATCCGCGGGCTTATCGGTAGCTGGGGTATCCGCTGGCTTGCCCGGCTTGGCTCCTGCTTCGCCTGCCCCATCACCATCACCAGCGCCGCCTTCAGCAGGCTGGATCGGCGGGGTTTGCTTGACTTCACCCTCATTTTCGCCTGCAACTGGAGCTGGCTTGGCGGCAGCGACGGCTTTATCGATCTTGCTCTTAAAACTTGCGAGCTCAGCCTGGGCCTGCTCGCTTGCCATCGGCTTGAGGCTGGCCATGAACTGACTCGCTTCTTGCAACATTCCGGCCGCCTCGGCGGCACGAACGGCATTCAAAGCCAGTGCATCGTATTTGGGCCCAGCTTCAGTCTTGCCGATAGCCTCGGAATAAGCGAGGAAAGCATCGGCGTGTTGGGCCAGTTGAGTGGAAATGCGGCCGTGCAACTCGGCCCAAGTGGAGGCACTTCCTTCGACTTGGCGCAGCTCATGCACCATGCTGATGGCCTCGAGCAGATCAGGGTCATCGGCCTTGGGCTTGGGCTCGCGCGCCAACACCCACTCGGCCTGAATCCTGGCTTGCAAGGCGCGGAACGGAGCAATTTGTTCCGGTTGGGCGTCAGCTGGCAGTGGGAAGGCGCGCATGAGTCGCCAAGCCATCTCCCAGTCCTGGCGCGCGACCATGATTGTCAACGCTTGCTGAATCAGCTGCAGGTCTCCGCCAATTTGGAACTGCAACGCATCGCGATACTCATTCCAAAACTCGGGCGGCTCAAATTTCAGCAACAGATCCACGGCACCGGAGGCACGCATCGCCCGCGACACCTTCAGCAGTTCGCGCTTCAAACCTTCTTCCGGCTCGAGCATCAAGCGCTGCAGCAACAAAATGGTGCACTTTTCATGCTTCAAGTTGCCTGCGGCTTTCATCGCCTTGTATCGAATGCCCGACGTCTCGTTGCCGAGCAAGTCAGCCATAAACTCGTCCAAGAACGAATCCACTTTATTGAACCGACGAGCCACCTGAATAGCAGCTTCCAAGGCAGCTTGGCGATGGCCGATACTACGGTCGGTGCTGCTCACCCGGCCCAACATGGTCAGCAAGAAGTGCTCTTCCCCAAACAACCCCACCGCTTCGTAGAGGTGCGGAACGACGTCGGCGGCCTTTTCTTGCTCCAGTGCAATGGAGAAGGTTTCGTTGATCTTCGGCTGGCATTCGGTCAGGTCGACGCCCTGACTGCGAGCCAAGCTAATCAAACTGGTAACCAAAGCTTCGCGCATCACAGCGGTGCCTGCTTTGCCATTGGCCAGCGGCTGATAAGCCTGCTGGAAATACTTCACCGAAGTTTCGAGCGCCAACTGCTGAGGGCGAATTTCGAGCAGGATGCTGGCGGCCCATTCTTTTTCGGCGCTGGCATGGCTCGCCATCGCTTCTTCGACAAAACCGATGGCCTCGGCGCCCTGGAAAAAACGCGGCACCATACGCAACAACTGCACGCGTAGTTCGCTGTCGGTTTCGGCGTCGTAGGCTTTGCGGAACGACGCGATTTCAAAGTTCGGCACCTTGCCATTCTTGGCGTTTGCGGCAATCCGCGCCAAAGCCTCGTAACCAAGACTGCGGATTTCTTTGCGCAAATCGTCGATGGCACCCAACGCCAAGTTTGGATCTGCTTCCAGCAACTTGCGCCACAATTGCAACTCGGCTTGCTGTGCTTTGTTCAGCGCCTGGGCCATCCAATCGAGCCGATTCAGCTCGCTGGCAGTCTTCCACCAATCGTGGAAAGCTTCCAAAGTTCGGAACGGATGACGGGTAATTTGCTCCAGGGCGGTACTTGCCACGACCTGATAAGCCGATTGATTCAAACGAGCACCGATGCTCTCGACCAGGGCGGGACTAGAAAGCTCCAACTGACCAGCAGCAATAATGGCGCCCTTAATGCGCTCCAGGTTCTCCCCTTCGGGCGAACGCAGCACGTCGACAAGGTGTTGTTCCAGCTGCGGCCATGCCTGGTGAATGCGCTGCATTTGAGTGGGCAGCAGGTCGGCCGGGAAGTCGCTGGTGGCGTAGAGTTCGAGCACAAAGTCTGCTTGTGCCGCGAGTTCCGCCTGTGGGAGCTGCTCCAGGACGAGCTGGGCAGCCGCGCGCCGTGCTTCAGGGTCCTGGCTCTTCAGCTGCTCCTGATAAGCAGCAACCACCTCCGGCTTTTGTTGCAAAGCCGGTGGCAACACGGGCCAGTTGGCACCCTGTCCGCACAGGCACCAAAGCAGGAGTAGTCGAATCACCCTATTAGATTAATGGACTGAAGCAGGCGAAGGAAGGCGGTTAACAGGTTTCCTTCTATGTTTATTCTTCGGCCGGAACTTGCCTTTAAGTAAAGTTCGGCCCTACGCTTATGTAGTACGCGAACCTCGTCGGGTAAATTGCTTTTTATCAGAGCAGGCCGGGTATCGCCTTGGCGACGACGAATTTGCTCCTGTTGGGACAATTCCAGCGCCAATACCCTAGATTGCGCCGCCAAAAGGGCCAATGAATCTGGGCGTTCCACCACCCCACCGCCCAGGGCAACCACCGCGCCCTGCCGCCCCACCAGTCGAGTGAGCAATTCGGCTTCCGCCTCGCGGAATCCGGGTTCGTCTTCCGGAATCCACTCACTGATTCTGCGCTGCTGCTCTATTTCGAACTCGTCGTCGGCGTCGATGAAGTCCAAACTCAGGGCTTCGGCCAGCATCCGGCCGAGCGTGGTTTTGCCAGCAGCGCGCGGACCGACCAGCAAAATCGGCGGACAGGGCAAGCCTAAATCACTTTCGAGAGCGATGCCTAAAGCTTCTTGCGGCGGACGTTGGCCAGTGCCCAGCTCAAACTGGCGCAGCATTTGGGCCAGCAACATGTGGTGGCCGGGCAGAATTTGGCAACCGGCACTTTCCGCCGCGTCAAGAAACTCGGTGCGCGCCGGATCGTAAACCATGTCGAACGCCAAACCGCCAGCCGGTGGCGGACGATTGGCAACTGGGTTGCCAGGGTTGTGGCGGCTGCCAAGTGGCGTTGCCTGAATCACCGCAAATCCCGATGGTGTGCAATCCTTCCACAACTGGTCCGAATCCAATTCAACCGCCTTCAAATTGCCGACGCCTTCGAATTGGGCGGCGAGAGCTTGGGCTTGCTCCAGGCGGCGGGCAGCAATTGTGACCGGATGACCGCGATGAGCGGCTTCGTAGGCGGCGGCGCGGGCAGCTCCACCAGCGCCAAGCAGGATCACCGGGGCGCCATCGGCGAGTCCAGCGGCTTGCAAGGGATCGAGGGCGCCGCAGCCGTCGGTGTTGTGGGCGACCCATTCCTGGTTTTGGCGCAGCAACAAGTTGGCAGCACCAATGGCCTGCGCTTCGGCAGAAACTTGGTCGGCGGCTTGCAAGGCTTGCTGCTTCAACGGCGCAGTGACCGAAAAGGCTTGGAAGCGCTGGCTGGCGTAGGCGGTATGCAGGGTGGCAGCGGTCAGCTGCTTGTGCGGCAGGTGCAGGTAAATCCCTTCGGCCCAGGCCTCCGTTTGTGGCTGAGCGCGCAGCCAAGTAAAAGCCGCCTCCCATAACAACGGGCTGCGCGAATGCTCCACCGGGTCCCCGATCACGCCAAACAGTGGAATTTGCGTCCAATCCCGGCGCCGACGCACCAAATGCTCGGCCCATTGACCAGGTGCGGTGGCCTGTTCGCGCCAGCAGGCGTAGGTCCAGGGCGCCCCCATTGCCAACGCCCATAATCGACTGGCGGCGCTGCCAGGCCCTTGGGCGAAAATCACGCGCTGCGGTCCGTCGAGTTGGTAGAGCGGCAAAACGGCAAGTGAGTCTTCGTGAGTCTCTGCCCAAGCGACCAACTTGACGACGTCGCCGCGGGATTGGTTCACGCGTGCGCTTAAAGCATGGAATTGCTCTTCCAAAACGTGGGTTTGGGCGAAGGCTGAATCGTAGGATTCAGCTTCGATCGCCCCGTCCTGGTCTTTCGGTGCGGGTTGATGCCACGACCAAATTCGAGGCAGGTCAGGCGGCAGTTCGGGCTCAGCTTGATCGGCAAAACAAGGCGGTACGTCGACGCGCACCTTGTTTGGAAAGTGGCTGAGTGCGGTTTGAATACTGTTTAGCCAGTGATCGAAGCTGCCATCGAAGGTGCCGCCTTCGGACACAGGCACGCAGGCAAGAATGAGTTCCAAATCGCCGCGCGCGTTTTCGAGCATCTGCCAGTCCAGATCCTCTGCCAATCGATCTAGGCGGAGCTCGGCAAATCGATCCTTGGCCTGCAAATGTTGCAGACGGCGGGCTAAGACGTGGGAATCACCACCAAACAGGGAAACGGCCAGACTCATGCGGAGGTTGCCGAGGATAACTGTTCACGCAACCACTTTCGAATTTCATCGGCGCGACGGGCGGCCAGTCGACCACTGCGACTGGCTAAATCGCAGACGGCTAACCAATCATGTAGCTGCACCAAACGCAGGCTTTCCGGCAGTTTGGCGTAGTGGGCTTGCAGCGTGGGTAAATCACCGCGGACGATCGGCCCGGTCAATGCCTGCTCAGCGCCATGATTGGAGTAAGCGTTTACCGCTGCTTGAGCAAGATGGCCGATGATGGCGCGCAACTCGTTGGCATCGCCAGACCAAGCCTGGTGTAGCAATTGCTCGGAGCGGCCAAGAATTTCCGTGACGTGATTGGCGGCCAAACTAACGGCGAGGTGATAGCGATCACGGTCAACGTCGGTGGGCAAGGGAATCCAGCGGGCGTTCCAAGATTGCACCAAGGATTGCGCGAGCTGAGTGTCGCCAACGGTCATTGCGGTGACCGGGATGTTGGCGGGAAGCGGGGCATCCGGATTGGCGAAGGGTTGGGCGGGATGGAGAGCGGCAAAGGTTGCACTGGCTTGCTCGTCCTTGCCAAGTTCCCCGTCCGGGGCGGCGCGTTCAGCTTCACCCGCAATTCCAAAAACCTCCAAGGCTAGGTGCCCGCTCGTATGCGCAATCAGCAAAGGCTTGGGCTGCTCAGACGCTAGCTGGACCCACGGCAAGCCATCCTTGACCGCGGCGGCCAGCGAGCGGTCGTCGACGCAAAACAACAGGATGTCAAAATCCGTCGGCGACAGATTCTTCCAATCAACCAGCTCATGGGCAATCGAATGTCCATCTGCCCAAGCTTGCCACTCTCCCGGCCGACGTCCGAGCAACAGCACCGAATGCTGCAAGCTTTGGTGATGCCGCGCAAGCGTGCGGCCGACGCGACCCGGCCCAACGATGCAGATTCGTGGCGCGAATTCTGACTGGAGGGAGCGGTCAGCGGGGTTCATGATTGCGTCGAGTTTGTGGCGGCATTCATGGTTGGGTGGGATGGTTCGATCGCAACAGAGGTCGACAAACCACAACTTCCTGGAGCAGGGGTTCAACCTGGGCGGCAACTTGCTGAGCTTTTTCGGCATCGAAAAATGCAGCGAAGTAAGAACTGCCGCTGCCACTCATGGTAAAGCCTGTTGGCTCGGTGTTGCCTTCGCTGATGGAAGCTGCCTTTTGCTGGAGGCGCAGACCAAGTTCTTGCAAACCAGGCACGCGTTGGTTAGCGGCGGCCTGAAGATCGTTTTGGCCTGGGCGCGAGGGCCATTCGGTCTCCACCGGCTCGCATTCATTCGCAACTGGGGCTGCGTTTAATGCGCCGTAAACATCTGCGGTGGCGGCGTGGAGGCTGGAAAGGGCAAGCACGATGTGGATCGGCGGCGCAACGGCAAAGGCCAGCACGACCTCGCCGCGACCGCCGCGCAATTCGGCGCTTTGGCGCTGCCAGAAAAAATCGACGTCACTGCCAATTCGTTGGGCGATCCTCCTGCATTCAGCTTCGGCTAGTGGCTTACGGGCTGCGTGCTGGAGCAAGTGCAACGCGATGGCGGCATTGGAACTTCCGCCGCCTAAGCCAGCACCTGCTGGAATGACCTTCTCTAGCTCCCACCTTCCGCGCGGGGCCTCTCCACCCGCTTCACGCCATTGGGTTTCGGCTTGAAGCAGGAGGTTGGTGCCATCGACTGGGATGCCAGCAGCACGGGGTCCATGGATATCCAGGGTGCTCTGGGACAGAGTTGGATCTGGGTGGAACTGCAGGTCGTCGCCCCAGTCGAGCGCTAGAAACCAGGAACGCAGTTCATGGAATCCATCGGCGCGGCGGCCGAGGATTTGCAGAGTCCAGTTGATTTTTGCGGGAGAAAGCACCGTGGCTAAAACGTGCCCAAATAGATGTTGTCGATCAAACGCGTTTCGCCCATACGCACCGCGACCACCGCCCGCCACGGCCCAGGGTTGCTGGATTCTGCAGGACGGAAGGTGCGATCGTCGACGACTTCGGCGTATTCGATTTGCGCGCGCTCATTTTGCTGAAGGGTTTGAGTCAGCAGTTGATTTAAACGCGAGACTTCTTGCTCACCTGCGGTGAATGCGTCTTTGGTGGCGAACAAAGCGCGGGCCT
>CAZMDZ010000050.1:0-1844 GCA_964565175.1 uncultured Planctomycetales bacterium | reverse complement strand
GGCGATGACTGAACTATTCTCTCGCTGCTTGGCGGTCAGAAATGCGTTGCGACTGGAAAGCGCCAAGCCGTCCTCCTCGCGCACGGTTTCACAGCCGTGGACTTCTAGGTTCAAGTCCAGATCGACCACCATGCGTTTGACCAGCCATAGCTGTTGGGCGTCTTTTTCGCCGAAGTAAGCGTGAGTTGGCTGGACGCGTTGGAACAGCTTGTGAACCACCGTCATCATGCCCTCAAAGTGGCCGGGGCGGTGATAGCCCTCGTAAAGTTCGCCACCTGGGCCGGGACGAACGCGGCATTCGTAACCCTCGGGGTAAACATCTTCTCGGGTGGGCAGATAAACCGCATCGATGCCAAACTCTGCAAGCAGTTGGCAGTCTTCTTCTTCGGTACGCGGATAGCGTTTAAAGTCGGTCCCCTCGTTGAACTGCAACGGGTTGACAAAAATCGACGCCACCGCTTGCTGGCAATCCGCAACAGCTCGTTGCAACAAAGTGGTGTGTCCGTGGTGCAGCGCGCCCATGGTGGGCACTAAACCTACGGTCGCGGTTGCCGCCAAGGAATTCCGCCAAGCACGCAGCTCGTCCAATGTTCGCAGCTTCAGCATTAGGCTTGAAGGGTTTGAAGGTGATCCCAAACAGGTTTACCCTCCAACGCAAACCTGGGCGCAATTTCAATCAATGGCTCAAGCACAAAACGGCGTTGTGTCGCCCGAGGGTGCGGCAGGGTAAGAAACTCGGACTGATAAGTTTGCTGCCCAAAGACCAGCAAGTCCAGATCCAAAGTGCGCGGTCCATTGATTCCTTGCCGACGTCGACCGAGGCGTGCCTCGGTTTGCAGCAGGTGATGCATTAGCACCTGGGGGCTGGTCTGCACCTCCAAGCGTGCGACCGCATTGACGAAATCGGGTTGCTTAGGTCCCCCCACTGGCGCAGTCCGACGAAAACTGCTGCATTGCCGCAAGCGAATTCTTGGACTTTGCAACTGCTGCAGCGCTTGGCGCAAAAAACGTGGCCGGTCCCCCAAATTGGACCCTAATCCGATGAAGACGTCGGCCATGGCGTTGCGGAGTTAGTGCGTAGGTTTGTGGCGCGCCTCTTTGATCATGTCGGGCACAGCCCGCACCAACGGCACGATGACAAAAAGGGTTGCCGCACACATCAAGGAGAATGCTGGCTCCACCAACAACAGGCTGAAGATGATCGCCGTTTCGGCCACCGCACGGAAGGTATTGCGGCGGCGAGTCATCCACGAGAAGAAGTGTGGATAGGGAACGCGCGAGACCATCAGCATCGCCATGAAGATCAGCAAGAATGGCGAAAGGCGGAGGATGGTTTCGTTGATCGCGTAAACAACCGACTCGTCAAACTCGAGGAAAAAATTGGGGTCGCGAACGTTGAAATAAAACAGAAGAAGAGCGGTGGGCAAGCCAGCTGCCGCCGGCGATGGCAATCCAGTGAAGACGCCATGCTCGCGATTGGGATCTTCTTTGGCAGTCTCGGTATTAAAGCGGGCTAACCTCAGAATGGCGCAAACCGAAAACAAAATCGGTGCCACGAACAACAAACGGGGGTGCGGCCGAGTCTCAAAGACTGGCTGCTCCATGATCACCAATGCGCGCAACATTAAGCCCGGAGCGACGCCAAAAGTGATGGCATCCGCGAGGCTGTCTAACTGCGCCCCCAGCGAACTGGTGCTTTGAGTCAAACGAGCCACTTTGCCGTCTAGGGCGTCAAAAATCGTGGCGAGCACGATCAGCCAGCCGGAATATTCCAGCAAGGCAAGGTCGCCTTGGCGTTGCGCCTCGGCAGCCCAGATCATGGCAGCCACCCCACAGGCAAGATT
>CAZMDZ010000049.1:2754-16320 GCA_964565175.1 uncultured Planctomycetales bacterium | reverse complement strand
TGGCGTCGCCGGGGCCGGGGGTGACCAAGCTGTTCCAAACCACTTCATTGAGGTGGAAACGGAAGACGCCAAAGACTCGGGTGTCGGCAAACAAGAGCAGCAACGCCAAAGTCCAAAGCAAGCCCTGGCGCTTGGCCCAGCGGCGCGGCGGGCCATCATGGAATAAGCCCAAGATCAAACCAATCGCACCCGGTGTGATACTTAGCAGGCTAACACTGGAAATCAAACCCAAAGCCAAAAAGAGGATGCCTTTGGGTGACATGTCTTCTGGCGCGTGTTGCAAATAGCCCAAAGCAACCAAGGAACCGAACAGAATGTTCAAGATCCATAGTTGCATGGCGGCGCTCAGCCGAGCACCGCGCGAGACGTATTCCGCAGCAGGATTGGTCATACTAGATTTCGCCGGTTTCCATCGCTCGAGCCAGCCATAGCGTATCGCAATCGCCAGCCCGGAAGGCGTCAGAGGCCAAAATGCGCTGATGCAGCGGCAAGGTGGTTGGCACGCCAGTAATTTGGGAATTGGCTAAGCAAGATTCCATTCGCTCGATCGCTTGTTCCCGAGTGTCGCCGTGGGCGATGACCTTGGCGATCAATGAGTCGTAATGCGGGGGAATCCGCGAACCTGCCGCAAGGTGAGTGTCGACGCGGATGCCTTCGCCACTGATTGCAAAGCTGTCGATGGTTCCCGGCGACGGGCGGAAGTCTTGATCGGAGTCTTCGGCGTTGATGCGCACTTCGATCGCGTGGCCGGTCCAGCTGATGTCTTCTTGATTCAGCGGTAGGGGCTGGCCAGCGGCGATGCGGAACTGCAATTGGGCGAGGTCGCTACCGGTAATCATTTCGGTTACCGGGTGCTCGACCTGCAAACGGGTGTTCATTTCCAGGAAGTACAATTCGCCGTTTTGAGCGCGCAAGAATTCCATCGTGCCAGCGCCGGCATATTTCCAAAACGCCGTAGCTTTGGCGGAAATGTCACCGTAGTGCCTGCGCTGTTCTGCGGTCAGGCACGGGGCGCCCGCCTCTTCCAACAGCTTCTGGTGACGTCGTTGCACCGAGCATTCGCGTTCGCCAAAATGCACTGCATTGCCGTGGCCATCCCCAAAAACTTGGAACTCGATGTGGCGGCCGCCATCCAGGTATTTTTCAAGGTAGATCGACGAATCGCCGAAGGCCGCAGCAGCTTCGCGACCAGCTTCAACGAAAGCGGTCCGGACTTCAGCAGCATTTTCACAGCGACGAATGCCGCGTCCGCCACCGCCGGCGTCGGCTTTGAGGGCAACGGGGAAGCCAATTTCCTCAGCGACTTGCACCGCTTCATCGACGTCTGCGAGCAGGCCAGCACTGCCGGGTACAACGGGTAAGCCAGCTTCCACCGCAGCACGGCGCGCCGAAACTTTGCGGCCCATCAAATCCATCACGCCTGCAGCCGGGCCGATGAAGGTGACGCCGAATTGCTTGCACATGTCGGCGAAACGAGCGTTTTCAGCCAAGAAACCCCAGCCGGGGTGCAATGCGGCGCAGCCAGTTTGGCGCGCAGCTTGGACCACGCGATCCATTGCCAAGTAGGATTCAGAAGCCGGGCCACCGCCTAAGCAGACGACGTCGGCAGCTTCGTTGAGATAGGGGAAGCCAGCTTGCAGGTCGGCGGTGGAAGCGCCGCAAACGGCGTCGATTCCTAGGTCTTTGCAGGCGCGGACCATGCGTGCAGCAACTTCTCCGCGGTTGGCGATGAACACCCGATGAAACATACCGCGTAGTTTAGCAGGGCCGCGTGGCAAACGGCCGATTCGGCTGGCGGCTAGGGGGTGCCTACGCCTAAGCCCAGCACCGCAACGCCGACGACGACCATCACCGTGCCCAGCCAGCCGCGTGGGCCGGGCTTTTCGCCGAGCATGAAGACTGCCAGCGGTATCGAAATCAGTGGAGTCGCGCCAGCCAGCGCAGAAGCCACCCCTTGTTTCGCCCATTTGAAACCGCCCGCCAAAAACGACATGCCGAGCCAAGTTCCCAGCACGCTGGGGAACAGTAGCGCGCCCCATGCTTTTTTGGAGGTGGTGACTTTCAGCGTGCGCCGTGCTTCGCCACGGAATACGGAGATCAAAAACACGGTGAACGCACCCGCAGCCAAACGCACCGAAGCTCCGCTGATTACGCCGGTGCCGCGCACGCCTTCGGACATGGTCACATTGCCAATCGTTAGTGTCACCACGGCGCCCAAGGCGGCCAACATGCCGATGGTGTCGGCGCGGTTGCGGGATTGGCGTCGGCTTTCGGCGACCCAGCCGCCAGCGACGATCAAAAGCGCGCCGATCCATTGCGCCGTTGACAACACTTCCCCGTGGGTAAACCAAGCGGTCAGAGCGGTGGCGATCGGCAGCAGTTGGGTCAGCAGCATGGTCCGCCCGACTCCGATGTGTGCCAAGGCAACGAAAAAAAGCCAGTCGCCAATGCCTAGGCCGAGGAAGCCTGAAAAGATCAGCCAGCCCATGCTGTTGGCGTCGGGCATGCCGCCTTCGCGACCGGGGCCGAGCAGCCAAGCCACCACGGCCAAGGCGGCGGCGCCACCGATGTTTTTGATTAGAACCGCGTCTTCGGTGCGGTACTTCTTAAACGCTAGGGTGAAATAAACTGTGGCAACACCCCAGCAGCAAGCAGCTGCCAGAGCACAAAGTTCGCCGGCACCAGCGAAGGGGGTGGCTGGTGCCGGCGTTTGTATGGGGGAGAGAAACAAGGCTGCGGGTTGGGGGCGGAGCCCTCAATGCAAAGGACTGTAGGCGGAGCCAACAGTGCTACGGGTTGTAGGCGTAGCGCAAACGTAGCTCAGGCGTGTCCGGCGGAATCTGTATTTTATATTCCACGACCTTGCCACCTAGGCGGAAAAGCCGCAAAGTGTAATCCCCAGCAGGTAAGGGCCCGAATTGTTGTTCGGTGCCACTGAAGTAAGCGCGGTTGTAGTTCTGCGATTCGGTCATCGAGAACAACCAAGAAGTGCGCGCGCCCCGCGAATCGTCGAGCACCGCCAGGATGCCGGGGAGTCTTTGATCCGATTCGTCCGTGACTTGGATGAAAACATTGGTTCCTGTTTGCAGCTGGATCTCTTGCTTCGACAGCTCTCCGGCAGTCAGGCTAATCTCGAATTCGGCTTGGCCAAATTCCGGATGTCGAACGGCGATTCGCCCTGAGCCTGAAGGCAGACCCGTGAGCTGAGCGACGCCCTTTGAGTTGGTGCCTTTGACGGAAATTTGTGAAAGCGGAGTGCCGTCACTGCGCAGGTAGTAAAGGTTGGCTCCAGCCACAGGATTGCCATCGGTGCCCAAAACTCGGGCGCGGAAGGTGGCGCCTGGTTCCAACAAAACTTCAATCTCGGCGAGTTCTTTTTCCACCTGGACGTCGACGATGGAGGAGCCGAGAGCGTCGTCACCGCCGAGGATCGGCAAGGCGGCTTTGCCAGCGTTGACTTGATACAAGCCAGGTTCTAAGTCCGGGAAATTGGCTATGCCCTTGCCGTCGGTCATGGCGAACAGGGGGCCGCCGCGAGTGTTGTTGGCGGTTACCGTTACCGTCATGCCAACGACTGGGCTGCGGTCAGTCGATTTGAGAATGGTGGCGCTGATGCCGCCATCCGGCATTTGAATGTCGAGCGTATTGGTGCCAATTTCAATGTTCACCGTACCCGCAAGTGCAGGCGCAGATTGTTCCCCTGCTAAGTACGAATAATTGCCAGCGCGCAGTCCTTCGAATTCGAAAGTTCCGTCATCGGAGGACCGGGTTGACTTGAGTCCAGATGTACCCAGTAGTGTTACCGATCGGCCAGCGACGGGTGCTCCCCCGGGCGTTACCGTGCCTTGTACTTTGCATTGAGAAAGGCCTGGCCCCAATTCCACGATGCGCGTTTCGCCTTCAGTCAATTCGACAAAGATGAAGTCCAAATCCAAATTGCCTTGACCGACCTCTTCGGGGTTGGCGTCGCCCGGTAAAGTTGCGATTTGCATGTTTCCGGCAGGCAAACCGGTGAAGTGAGCCATTCCTTCCTGATTGGTCGCTTGAGTTTGAGTGGATCCCAACTCCAAGTGCACAAGAATGATCGAACGGTTGGCTTCCGAATTGCCGTCGGCGCCGATGTAGTGGGCGATCAAGGTCGCGCCGGGTCGTAACAGCAATTGGACATCGGGTTCCATGCCTGCTGCCAACGGCGTAGCTTCGCTGCGCATCGGGGCATAATCCGAATGTTGCGCCTGGAGGACGTAGTCGCTGGCAGGCAGATCGGCAAAGACGAAGTTCCCCGCTTCATCGCTCTCCGTCGCCGGGAAATTAGCGCTTCCTATGCGCTGCATTAAGCCAGGAAGAGCGCTTTGGTTGTCGCTATCCAAGGCCAGAATCTCAACCTCTGGCACCGGCTCGCCGGTCATCGCGTCTCGCACAGTTCCTTTCAATTGGAGGCCCGGAAGCAGCGAAACTTCAAGCACCGGCAGTTCACCTTCACTCTGCCAGTTTTCTTCGGGCATCAAGTATTCCGTTTCCTTTCGTGCATAACCAACTGCTTGCACGCGAACGCTCAAGCGCTCAAACGGCAAGTTGCGCAGAAGCACCCGCCCTTGCGGATCACGGTCTTCGGGGTCGCCAATTTCCCAGGTGGCAGCCGCCAACAAGCCGATGTCATTGCCAGCTACGTGCCATGCCGCTGCGGCGTGGGGGAGGACTTCGCCAGTGGTTGCATCTCGGACCAAAATCGCTACCGAATGACCACCGACTAAGGTGATGTCTTCCAGCCTTTGTTCTTGCTCGGCATCGATCACCACATTGCTAACAATCTTCGGCAGCAAGCCTTCTTTGCCCGCAGCCAGAATTCCCTCGCCGCTCGGCACCGGACCCATGGAGAACTCTCCGTTTTCGTCGGTATGAGCAAGGTCACTGCGCGGATCGGCATCGTAGGAAGCATCGAGGATGCGGCGCACGCGGCGTTTGGATATAGCATCCACTAAGTTGTTTTCGGAGGGACGAAACATCACCGTTGCTTGCTCCAACGGATTGCCGTCGGCATCGAGCACGCGACCACTGAGTAAGCCACCAGTTGGAAGCTCCAGCACGACCTCCTGATGTTCCCCCGGTTTCAGCTCCAATGTTTCGGTTTGCAGGACACCCCATGTGCTTTGCGCCCGGAAGTTGTAGAAGCCAGGGGGGAGATCGCGCAGCTCCACACGGCCATCGCGACCTTGGGATCGGGGGTCGGTTGGATCATTGACGCGGAAGGCTAGGTGGAATAGGTTGGCATTTGTTTCGCCGATGGCAGACGTAGTCCTGTCATTGGCTTGGAAGACGGCAGCAATGGTTTCACCCAGATCTTGCGGCTCGTCACGGAATCCGTAATAGCAAAGAAATTCCGCTTCTAAGCCTTGGCCTTGGCGGCTGACTTCCAAATTCACCGATGCCGCTCTGGTTTCCACTTTCAGGTCTAACGTAGGACCGGAAGTAGAGTCGAGCTGGTGGGCTTCGGACCACATGCCGTCGGCAAAAGCGGCGACTTCTCGCACCATGCTGAAATCGGGCAGCTTGAGCACACCGCTATCGCTGTCGATCCACTCAATTTCCCGCCTCTGGTTTTCAATCAAAAAGCGGGCGCCCGGGCTTGGGGCACCGCTGCTTGACAGAGCTCGAATTTGATACCCGCCGCCCTTTTCGGCAGCGCGGCCCACAATCCCTAATTCTTGACGCGAGGTGTCAGTGGCTTCGCGACCATTGCCGGTCGCTTGGTCATTGTCGCCGTTAGCGTCCGCCAAAGCCTGATCAAGCGGCTGGTCAATTTGTGCAGCACCCGCTTCAAAGTCAGAGTCCAGCGGTTCCTCGCCACCAGGATTCCAGAAAAATATCGCTGCGACCAGGAAGACGATGGCCAGCAGCAGGGAGAGAATGAGTTTGGATCGGTTCATGCGCAGTCCGGATGACCTATGCTACGGTTGATGGACCCCCGGCGATTGCTACTTCCCGTATTGCTTTCGGCAGCTTTTTGGGCCCTACCCCCTCAGGCCAACGGCACTTCGAGTGCCAACGCCTCTCCTCTGGCCACATCTTCTGCCCTCGACGCTCAGCAGGCGGCCCAAGATCTAGCCGACGTCACCGCTCGGCGTTGGGTGCCTAAGCAGGGCCGGCTGTATGTCACCGCCGCCGGTGGAAAGGCTTGGTATACCTTCGATCACCGCCTGAATCTACTGGCTCAGCTGGCAAAAGAACCAGATTGGAATTCACTGCCCACGCCTCTGGGTAGTCAGGCTAGCGGCAAAAACATGGCCTTAGTCGTCGCTGGCCCAGGCGGCCGCACCATCCGTTGGCAGGTTGATCGTGGCGAATTGCTGCTGTGCGTGGCAGCTTGGGAGGACGAGGGCGAAATCCAGTGGGGCCCAGGCTGGGCGATGGTGGAATTTCGCTGCACCCATTCCGTCGGCCCTTGGTTGGAATGGCGAGATTCCGCCGGCGTTCAGCGCCTCAGCCGAGTTGAGGCGGATTCTCAAAACCCTTTGATCCAGCGCGCTCACCTGCGTGGCTTAGCGGGCAGCGGAGAAATCCAGATACGCCATCGCCCGGTCGAGCTTTGCTTCCCGAACCGGGCGTGGTGTGATTGGATCGATCTTTCGATCCTTGAAGTCGAGGTCAGTGGACCGCGACCTATTTCAATGTTGCATCCAGCGATTTGCGGACTCCGTCCCGTAAGTAAACCGCGCTAATTTCGGCACCTTTTTTCAAGCCAGCCAGGGAGCGGCGCAATTCGAAGCGGTCTTTGATTTTGCGTCCATTCACCACCAGCAGGATGTCGCCTGCCAATAAGCCAGCCTCCTCGGCAGCGCTGCCATCGGAAACTTTGTTGACCACCATTCCGCCTTTTTCGCTGTCGCCGACGCGAACGCCGAACTTGCCCATATTCTTCTTGTTGGCCATGATGCGGCGGAAGTGATCCGACATCAAGCTGTTGAAGTTCGACGGCATGCCCTGAGCTTCGCGGAAGCTTTGTTCCACCCAAGTCAAGCTGCCATCAACCTTGTCCAACTCAGTCATGGTGTCGACGGCAAGGTTCAGAATGCGAACCGCGCCCTCGTAGTTGATCAGCGGCGCATCGTCGGTGGGCAGGTGATAATCCTCGTGGATATTGGTGAAGAAGAACAGCGCAGGGACGCCAGCACGATAGAAGTTGGTGTTATCGCTTGGAGCTTCGCCACCGTCATGGAACTCAAAGTTGAAGCCATCGGTGCGTTGGAAAACTGGATCCAAAATGGAGTGCAGCTCTTTACCCGAACCCAAGCCGCCGACGAAAAGGTAGTCCTCTGACATCCGGCCGATCATGTCCAGATTGAGCATGGCGACCATTTTCTTTGGATCAATCACCTTATCTTCGACAAAAGCTGCGGAGCCCAACAAGCCTGCTTCTTCGGCGCTAAAGGTGATAAACAAAATTGGGTGACGAAGTGGATTGGCGGCAAAGTATTCCGCCAGCTCCATGACACCACTGGCACCGGAAGCGTTGTCGTCGGCGCCGTTGTGGATTTCACCGACGGAGCCCATGCCGCCCGTCAGAGGGTCGCCCAGGCCAGCGTGGTCGTGGTGGCCGCCGATGACCAAGTATTGATCCTTCAACGCCGGATCGGTGCCCGGCAAAATGGCGCAAGTGTTGCGCGCATCGAGCATTTCGCCGCCGCGATTGCGGACGTCAAAATGGTGAAAATAGCTTCCATCATTGGCCGGAAGCAGGCCCAAACTACGCCAGTGCGAGGCAATGTACTGCGAGGCCAACTTGCAGCCGACGGTGCCGGTTCCGCGGCCCTCGAGCTCATCACTGGCCAAAAAGTAAATGTGTGCCTGCATATCCTGTGCCCGCAAAGCGGTCGGAGTGACAGGTGTGGTAGGGACTTGCGACGGTGCAGCCTGCACCGCCAGCGCAACAAGTATTGAGCTAAGCATGCGAACGAGGGGCAAAATGCCCGGAGTTTTGGAGGGTCGGGGTTTACTGAGGGTCCGACACGGTGAGCTTTACGCTCTCTTGCTGCCCAAGTTTGAGATAAACCTCGGCCGAACTTCCGGGATCTGCGCCAGGGAACAAAAAGATCGTCGAATCGTCTTGCACCGCACTGACGTCATACTGCCCGGGTTGCAAACCATCATAGGAGAACCTGCCTTTGGCGTCGGCCAGAGCTTTGCGGCTGAAGAAGCCGCCGTTTGCATCCTTAAGACTCAGGTAGATGGTTGCCCCAGCCGCCGGTGAGCCAGATTTGGTCGTCACCGTGCCAAGGATGGTGCCGCCTTGTTCCAACCGGACTTCGCCGACGTCGTTGTCGCGGTCGGCCAAAACTGAAATACCAGCGTAGGTGGTCAAGTAGCTGGAGTGCTTGCACTCAATTTGGTGATCGCCGGGGTAAGCGTTTTCCATCCGGAAGCGCCCTTGGCTGTTGGTCTTGACCGAGATTTCGGGCACGTTGTTCGGATCGCCGATGGAATTGGCCATGATCGAATTGGCATTCCACTCCAGGTAATCTTGGCCGCGCAACGTTACTTCAGCGGAAGCCAAAGGATTGCCATTGGGGTCAGTTACTGTGCCCTCAATGGTGCCGCCTTTGATCAACTGAACATTGACGCCCGTATGTTCTTCGCGTTCAATAAAGAAGCCGCCCGTGTAGGTGGGGGCAAAGCCAGCTGCGCGCACCAGCAGCACGTAGCTGCCGCGATCTAAGTTGGTGAAATGGAACTCACCGGCTGGATCATTGAATTGCATGCGCCGGTTGGTGACGCCGTATTGAGCCGTGCCCTTGTTAAGACGGAACAATTCGAGGGTGAAAGAAGAAATCGGTTCGCCGCGAGTGCCAGCCACCGCTCCACGCACGCTGCCTTTTTGACGGACGACCAGCTCAATATCGGTGCGATTGGATTGCACGTGGGTCAAGCGAGCTGGGGCATAACCTTCGGGCATCGTGTTCAAGCCATAGGCGCCTTCGGGTAGGCCGCGCAGTTCAAAGTTGCCATTCTCATCGGTTCGCGTTTCAACCGAATAAATTGGCCGCGGCCGGATGCGGGCAGCGGCAACCAGGGCGTCGGCGATGGGGTTGCCCGCTTCGTCGCGAACTAGGCCCACCAAACGATGCTCGGTTCCAAGGGTTAGGTTGCGCTCGACTTCAAAGTCTTCGCCCATGCACTGCACCGCGTTGTCGATGGCAGCGGCGAAATCTTCGAGTTGGGCTTCAATTTGGTAGATGCCCTGCGACAAGTGCAGCATTTCGTATTCGCCATTGCCATCGGTGATGGCTCGGCGCAATCGACCGGTTTCTTCTTCCTGCGCCATCAAATCGGCATCCCGGAAGCCGAAGTTTTGCGAGGCGTGCAGTTGCACCATGACTTCGGCGCCTTGCAGAGGGTTGCCAGCATCGTCGGTGATTTGGCCAAAGATGCGGTAGCCGGAACCCAAAACCACGGGTGCTAATTCTTGCGCTTCGTTTTCCAGCGCGCGCACCGATACGCCTTGAGTGGGGGCGTATTTTGAGTGGTGGACCCACATGCTGAACTGCACGTCGATCGGCAGCTTGGTGAAGGCGAAGGTGCCGTCAGATTCGGTGCGGGTCTTGAAATTGCGCATCGCCCGCTGATCCTTGCCACCGGCAAACAAACTGGAAAACGCCGCCTGCTCGGTTAGCACGACCGTCGCTCCTGGGACCGGATCGTTTTGCTGGTTGATGACCGAGCCACGGATGGCGGCGCCGCGAGGGCCGTCGCTTTGAACCTCGGTGGAAAGATCTTGGCTTTCGGTGCGCTCGCCAGCCAGGGCGGGGGACCCATCTTGGTCCGGCGTGAATTCCGCTGTTTCCAGATCGCTTGGATCGGGTTCCGCCTCTTCGATGACCAAATCCTGGTCATTGTTGCTGGGAGTTCCAGGATCCAGCACGAAAACCATGGCGATGGCGACGACGAGCAGAGCGATTAGCACTGCTAGGAAGGGGATTTGGCCTTGATCCGTGGTGGATTTCATCGGTTTGCGTACCATGTTGACTTACAAGCTTACTCCAGGTCTTGTAATAAGAGCGGTTTAGACGGCCTTCTGGCTTGAATGATCTGTCAATTCTTCGTCAAAACCTGTCACTTGCCCATAAATCGCCGCTGAAACCATGCTTTACCCCGTCGCCACGTTGCTCATCGTTGGCTCCATGGCTCTGGCTGGATACGCTCGCGCCAAGGTTCAAGGCACAGTGCGCCGCTATCAACAGGTGCCGGGCCGAGTCGGGCTGAATGGGCGCGAGGTCGCGGAGTATGTGCTGCGCGCCGGGGGTGTCGAAGGGGTGCGCATCGAACAAACCGAGGGTTTCCTTAGCGATCATTACGACCCCCGCAAACGGGTGTTGAGATTGTCGCCGGATATCTACTCTGGCCGTCACCTCGCCGCCTTTGGCATTGCCGCCCACGAGGCTGGCCACGCCGTTCAGCATGCCACGGGCTATGGCTTATTGGGGCTGCGTTCGCTTACCGCTCCGCTTGCTGGATTGGGCAGCACCCTGGGCTTGCCGGTGGCCATCCTTGGGGCGAGCCTGCGCTCAGTGCCCATCTTGATGTTGGGCCTGGCGCTATTCGCCATGGTGGTGCTCTTCCAGCTGCTTACCCTTCCGGTCGAGCTCGACGCCTCCCGCCGCGCAGTCGAGTTATTGCGCGGTTCTGGCTTGGTGGAAACCCAAGAGGAAGAAAAAGGGGTGCGCTCGGTTCTATCATCAGCGGCGCTTACCTACTTGGCTGCCGCTGTTTCAGGGATCGCCGGTCTGGCACATTTCGCCTTGCGCATGCTGGGTCGCCGGATTTAAAGATTGCCAGCGGCGCGGTTGTGTCGATCACTCCTCGCACTAAGGCACCCAACTCAGTAAACCATCCAGACATGGCTCTCCATCTCGATCTCACCGGTCTTTTCGGCGACGGCTCCGACGGCCGCCTTACCCGTCAGCAATTTGCCGACGCCATGCCTCGCGCCGCTGCCGCCCGCGACGCCCATTTGGCTGACAAACCAGAGTGGCGCGGTCTAGGTTCGCGCAGCGATTTTGCCGACGAATGCCGTCAGCGTGCTCAGCAGATTTTGCAAGAGGACGCGCCCGAGGCTTTGGTGGTCTTGGGCATTGGTGGGTCCGCCTTGGGCAATCAAGCATTGCTGGCGGCGCTGGCCCCGGTTTATCAGGACTGGCAGCCAGCCCCAGGGCGCCCACGGGTGATCATTCCCGACAGCATCGATCCAGATTGGATCCAAGCGGTGTTGGAGTCGTTGCCGTTAGCCAAGTGGCACTTCAACGTCATTTCAAAGTCCGGCGGCACCATTGAAACGTCGGCTGAGTTCCTGCTCTTTTACGACGCCGTCAAGCAAGCGGTGGGCAGTGATGAGGAAGCGCGCAAACGGTTCACCATCACCACCGATCCGGCAAGCGGTCACTTCCGCAAGATTTGCGATGAGTTGGGTTTCACCACTTTGACCGTTCCTCCTGGAGTAGGGGGGCGTTTTTCGGTGTTAACCAGCGTCGGCTTGTTCACTGCAGAGATGGCAGGCTTAGATGTGCAAAGTTTGTTGGCCGGTGCAGCTCGCGTCGATCAGAACCTGGAGCAGGGCGATGCCGCCGACGACCCGGCGCTGGCCTATGCCTTGGCGCATGTGCTCTACATGGAGCAAGGCAAGCCGATTCACGTGCAGTTCCCTTATAGCCATCGTGCGCGATTACTAGCGGATTGGTTCCAGCAGCTGTGGGCCGAGTCTCTGGGCAAGCGATTCGACTTGGATGGCAAAGAAGTCTGTGTCGGTCCAACTCCAGTGAAGGCAGTCGGCCCAACGGATCAACACTCCCAGGTGCAACTTTACGCCGAAGGCCCCGACGACAAGGTTTACACCATGCTCAAACTCGGTCGCTTTGGCGAAGAGTTAACAGTGCCGCCTTCCTTCGTTGAATCGCCCGCCTTCAGCCATTTGGTCGGCCGTAGTTTGAACGATCTTATGGAAGCTGAACGCCAGGGCACTGAAGTGGCGCTCGCCGAAGCGGGTCGCCCGGTTTGCGTGATCGAAATGTGCAAGCTTGACGCCTTCCATGTCGGTCAATACTTCATGTTCATGGAAGCCGCCACCGCATACGCCGGTGGCTTGCTCAACATCAATCCCTTTGATCAACCGGGTGTCGAGGCTGGCAAGATTGCCGCGCTGGCGCTGATGGGTTGCCAGGGTTTTGAGCAGCGCGCCGATGAGATTCGTGACCGTCTTGAGTCCCGTGATGTCGTGCGCATGAGCTGCTAAGCCGCCGCCAAGAGCACGTCTTCGCACCTACAGGCAGGCTTGAGTCCGCCGACGATTTAGTTTTGCGTCGGCGGATCGAAAACCGTGCGCAGGCGGATTTCTTCCAGTAGGCGCTTGCGCAATTCGACGTGGCGACCACGGCGTACGTCTTCACGGAAGGCTTCTTCTGAAGCAACCGGACGCGCATGGTGGACCCAAATCAACGCCATGCCCGACGACACTTTGACCGGTCCGTAAACCGTGCCAACGGGTGCATCAAAGGCCGCTGCGGCCAGTTTCGGATCCACTCCAGCTCCAGTGCGCGTGATCCAACCCAGCTCGCCCTTGCGACGCCGACTGACGTCATGCTCGGAATATTGCTCGGCTATGGCGCGGAAGCTGTTGACGTCAGTAATGCGTGCGGCGTAAGCCTGCAGCTCTTGTGCGGCTTCGGCGAAGTTGAGGTCGATCTCGGTTTTCTTCTCTTCGCTTGCGGTGAGGAAGAACCACGAAACTTGGCGACGATCACCGTATTCGTTTTCCAGTTGCTGGCGTAGGTCCGGCGAAAGTTGACTGAACCAAGCTTCGTCGAAAACCTTGCGACTGTAGAGCCGCAGCAAGCCAGCTAAGCGCAATTCACTTCCTTTGCGTACCGAGTCAACAGTGGCGCCTTGGGTGCGCAAAAGGTCGGCGTAGGTCGCACCGCCATAAGCGGGGTTTTCGGCCACCCGACGTTCCCGCCAATCCATCTCGGCCTGAAGCACGTCGTCGGTCAAGACCAACTTGTGTTGCTCAGCCCATGCTGGCAAGTGTTCTTCCAACACCATTTGATGGAGGTATTCAATCTTGCGTTGCGGCCCAAGGATCTCGCGCAGCGTTCGGCCTAATTCTTGGATAGTGACCCGGTAGGGGTTGGCATCTAAGGCCAGACCCGATGGAGCAGCCTTGGCCCTTTTCAACAGATCAGCGAGACGTTCATCTGACCACGCGGTGAGTTGTTCGTTGCTGACAGGAGCGCCTTCTTCAAGGCCGAGGTCCAAGCGAGCCATCATCTCATGCAAGATTGAGTCGCCGAGCAACTTGCGAAACTCTGCTTTGTTCAAGCCACGTGACTTGAGCAGCGCTGGCAAGTCGTAGCCTGAATCTTCGGCTGCTTGTTCGGCTTCGGCTAGCCGCGTGTCGACCAAGTTTGGCGGCACCATCAGTCCTCGCCGGTCGGCTTCACGCTCGACTAATTGGATTTGCAGGATATGGCGCAAGGCGTCCATTCCAAGCGTCTTGTTTTTGAACGAACGACCTAAAAAGCG
>CAZMDZ010000049.1:0-2744 GCA_964565175.1 uncultured Planctomycetales bacterium | reverse complement strand
CAAAACTAGCTGTGTGGATTTTTCCACCGTCCCACGAGGCGACTACGCCTTCGGGGAGTGCAGCGGGTACCGGTTCCTGGGCGGGAACGGCGAAGGCGGCAAGGAGGAGGGCAGACAACATGAACGTTCAGGATAGCGACGGCACACCCTAGCCCGGTGAGGCCGCAACTACTTTCCATTTACGGTCACATTGTCGCCCAGATTAGTTTTCTTGGAGGTCTGGGCAACAGGTGCCCATTGAGGGGGATGGTCAGGCCGCTGCGCGACCATCGGCCGGGAGACCCAACCGCTTGCTCCAGCGAGAGAAAAGCTCGCTCAGCAATTCGGTTGAGATCGGTTTGGCGACGTAATCGTCCATTCCCGCTTGAAGGCAGCGTTCTTGGTCGCCTTTCATCGCGTTGGCAGTCATTGCCACGATCGGAAGGCCGTCACCGTTGGCGTGGGCGCGGATCTGGTGCGTGGCTTCGTAGCCGTCTAGGACGGGCATCTGACAGTCCATGAACACCAGGTCGAAATCCATCGTAGTTGCTTTGTCCACAGCGATTTGGCCGTTTTCGGCAATTTCTACTTGGCAGCCAAATTTGCGCAGCATTTTGACCGCGACTTGTTGGTTGACGCGGTTGTCTTCAGCGAGGAGAATGCGCAAACCTTTGGTCGTTTCGGGTTGTTTTTCCTCGTTCAAAGGGGGTAAAGCGGCCTTTTCTGATTGCGCCTGAATGGCAGCGTTTTTCATCGCTTCTTGGAAAACCTGCCGGGTCAAAATGTGCGGAACTTTTTCGCCTTCGCGGTAGGCTGCAGTCAAAACCCCGAGCACTTCCTGTAAAACCTTGCCGATCAACGGCTTAACTAGGTATGCCGAGAAGCCAGCCTTCTCGAATCGCTGGCGGTCACCGCGCAAGCCCGACGACGTCAGCAGCATCAAAACGGTGTCGCTCAGCATCGGGTCGGCGAGAATTGCACCGCCCAAAGCTTCGCCATCCATGCCTGGCATCATGTAATCCAGGGCGGCAATGGCAAAGGGTTGATCGTTGCGTTTGGCTTCGCGTAAAAGTTGCAGTGCGGTTTCGGCATCTGGAGCGGTGACGCATTTCACACCCCAGGAGAGCATTTGCTCGGAGTAGATTTTGCGATTGATCTCGAGGTCATCGACCAACAGCAGTCGCAAGCCGGTGAGGTCCGTGTGCTTGGATGAGTAGGTGGTGGCTTCTTGCGCCAGCGGCATGGGCAAATGGAAGCCAAAGGTTGAGCCTTTGCCTTCGGTGGATTTCAAGCTCAGTCGACCGCCCATGAGTTCCACCAATTGCTTGCTGATGGTTAAACCAAGGCCGGTGCCGCCGTACTTGCGGGTGGTGGAAATGTCCGCCTGGGAAAACGGCTTCATCAAGTTCTTTTGCGCCGACGGCGTGATGCCAATGTCAATGCCGGTGTCGACAACGTCGACTTGCAAATTGCACTTGTCGTTGGTGGAACTCTGGGCGGCGACGCGGATTAACACATGACCTTCGTGGGTAAACTTAATCGCGTTGCCGACCAGGTTCGTCAAGATCTGACGAATGCGGCCAGCGTCACCTTCCACGTTGCGCGGCGCGTTTTCCGGGAAGTCAACAGCCAGTTCAATGCCGCGTTCTACCGCTTTGGGGGCAAGTAGCTCGGCGACATCGCTGACCAAGTGCTCTAAGTTGAACGGATGAGGTTCGATCTCAAGTTTGCCCGCTTCGATTTTGGAGAAGTCGAGGATGTCGTTGATGATCGACAGCAAGGACTCACCGGAAGATCGCGTCAGGCGGACGAAATCGCGTTGCTCTTCATTGAGTTCGGTGTCTTCCAGTAGTTGCGCCATGCCCAGCACACCGTTCATCGGCGTGCGGATTTCATGGCTCATTGCAGCCAAGAACTCGCTGCGCGCGGCAATGCCAGCTTCGGCGATGTCGCGTTCCCGGGCGAACGGTCGGGTCGATGCGCTGGCGATGGAACCAACGAGCAAGGTACTCAGGCTCATGCACAACCAATTGGGCAAGTGCGTAAACAGGGTGCCATAGGCGATGGCAAAAATCGTCGCCGCGACTACGAAGACGCGTGTTGCCTGCAGGAGGGGATTGCGGGCCATGACACGTTCCTAGGCAACTTGCCGAAGGGCCTCTACGCGCAGGGAAGGGTTGACTTCCACTGCTAAACGATAGAGATGAGTTTCGGCAATACGGCGATCCAGACCAGTGCTGCGCTCAATGTGCGACAGCATGGCCTGGTGCCGCACAATGCAGTGCTGCATGACTTGCCTACGTTTGAGGTCGACGTCGTGGCTGCTGCCACGGTTCATCTGGCCGGAGGTTTCTTGGCTGCTGGTGACTCGGACTTCGATGAAGCCACCTAGGAGCTCGAAGAATTTGTAGACGATGCCCGTATGCGGATGCATTGGAGGAATGGTGCCGATTTGGAGGGGTGGGAAGGATTGAGGGGGTGGGGGAGGTGAATTCTTTCGACATCTTTTCCTCAATCCTTTAGAAATCTGGCCCTCCTCCCGCATTTTGCCCTGTATCCGCCGAGGCCGCGGTCGATATGTTGGTGCCGAGATGAGCAACGCACCTGCCCATGATGACCAGGAGTTCCTGGCACTACTGGTCCACCGTGGCTTTATGCAACGCACCGACGCCGTCCGAGTGCTCAAAGTTGCCGCCGAAAAAGGCTTCGATGGAGCCTTGTCGGTGACCACGGGTTGGGACGCGAAGAAGATTGCCTACTTGCGT
>CAZMDZ010000048.1:0-16434 GCA_964565175.1 uncultured Planctomycetales bacterium | reverse complement strand
GCCCTCCATCATGTTGTCGACCGCAGCGATGATGTCGTTTGGCTGCAAGTCGCGCGAACCCATGCCGAAACAGCCAGAGTAGAAGTTCGGAACCTCGTCGCTCTTGAGCTTGGCCAAGCCTGCGTAGGGAACGGGCTCACCGGCGCGACCATTTTCCACGCCTTGGCTCATGGCCACGCGAATTTCGCGCAGCAGCGGTGCTTCAACCGCCAGCGGCTGGTCCAATCGTTCGAGCACAGTCACGGCCTTTTTGCCGCGCAACATCGACGTCACCATGTCGGCCGGGAAGGGGCGGAACATGGTCATGTTCAAGACACCAATCTTGATGCCTTTGCTGCGCAGGTGATCGACGACGGCTTCGGCGTTTTCGGTCACCGAACCTTGGCCAGCAATCACGTACTCGGCGTCTTCGAGGCGGTAGCCCATGACGCGCGCATACTTGCGACCAGTCAACTTGGCATATTCGTCCATCGCCTGGTCAGTCAAATCGGCGACGTGGTCGAAGTAGTACGGACGCTGGGCGGCTACCCCTTGGGCGTAGCTGTCCTGGTTCTGCACCACACCCAGCATCGCCGGGTAATCCAAGTCGTAGAGCTCTGGAATGCGGCGACGGGTTTCCCCGTAAACCAGCTTCTGCGCCGGTGTCGGCGTGTCGATGGTGTCGCAGGATTCGCCCAGGTACTCGCGAATCAATTCCTTCTCGGGCAGCACCGCCGATTCGATCGAGTGACTGGTCAGGAAACCATCCTGTGCGCAAATGCCGGGAGTGAGCGCCAACTCAGCAATCCGGTGGCAGATCAAGTTGATGTCGGCCGATTCCGTCACGTTCTTAGCGAACAGCTGGAAGAAGCCGGTGTCGTCGACGGCATGGTAGTCGTCGTGACCTGCGTGCACGTTGAGCGTGTGCTTGGTCATGGCGCGGCAGGCCATGTTGAGCACGTAAGTCAAACGCTTGCCTACCGCCGCGTACAGCGATTCGTGCATGTAGGCGATGCCCTGGCCGCTGGAGAAGTTGGTCGAGCGCAAGCCGACCAAGCTCATCCCGGCGGTCACTGCGGCAGCCGCGTGTTCCCCTTCCGGTTCGAAAAACAGCAGACGGCGGCCAAAGACGTTGGTCTTGCCGGCCGAAACCGCTGCCGCCCAGCCTTCTCCCATTTGAGTGGAAGGAGTAATCGGGTATGCACCAGCCGCTTCACTGGCTGAGGTCTCCATTTCCACGATGACAGAGCTACCGTCGGTTGCGACGGGGATGCCGGGGTACTTAGGAGAGGAGGAGGATGCGGAGGTGGGAGTGCTCATACCTCGATGCCGCTTTGGTGGATCTGTTGACCCGGGAACTGTGCCCCGTTGACCCAAAGAATGGCTTTGGTCGGGCAGCGTTCTGCCGCCTTAGGAGCGGCGTTGTGATTGTTTTGGTAGTCGACGACCGCCAAGCCGTCGACGATTTCGATGACGCCTTGATTGGCGTCTTTGGCGCAGATGCCGCAGCCAGTGCAGGCGACATCGCACAGATCGCTGGCCTCATTGCCATCGAGCAGGCTCTTGCACTGCACAATCAGCTTTTGATTGACCGGCATCAACGTGAACAAATCCTTCGGGCAAACGTCGACGCAATCGTTGCACGCGGTGCAAAGATCTGGCGCAACCACGGGCAGGTTGTCACTGCCCATGTGGATGGCGTCGAAATCGCAAGCGACGTCGCAATCGCCAAGGCCGAGACAGCCCCAGGTGCAGCCTTTGCCGCCCCCGGAAACCGCAGTGGCGGCTTGGCAGGATTTGTGGCCTTCGTAGGCTGCTTTTTGCACCGCTACGTCGGAGCCGCCCGCGCAAAGCAAGCGAGCAATGACCTTGTCCGCTTCACCAGCGTCGACGCCGAGGAAGGTCGCCATGTCCTCGGTTTCGTCCTCGCCCATCACGGTGCAACCCGAAGGCTGGCGTTCCCCCTCATTGAGGGCTTCGGCGAAGGCGCGGCACCCGGGAGTTCCACAGGCACCGCAATTGGTGCCGGGCAGCAACTCCTCAATCTCGCCAATGCGCGGATCTTCCCAGACCTTTAGCTTGCGATTGGCAAACGCGATGCAAGCACCAAAAAAGGTGCTGACGCCGCCGAGGACGGCAGCGGAAACCAGGATCGGCGTGGCCGACATGGGTATGTTCAGACTTCCAGATTGGCTTTGTTAAGCAAGAAGGCGGCCAGCTGGTCCACCGGGTTCACCGGCGAGGCTTCACTGTCTTCTTGTGGGGTGGCAGTTGCCCCAGTCAGGGCGGACAGCAGATCGAGATCTTCTTTCTGCTGGGGTGCGCTAAGACTACCCAGTGGCGAAATGCAGGATTCGTCGGGCTGGTTGTCGATCTTCAGCGCGTCGGCGATGGACTTGCCTGCCGCCGGTTGGTAGGTAAAGGTGGCAGCACCCGGAGGAACGATGGCGGCGATGCCGTGGCCGTCCCAGGCGGCCAGTTGGTCGATGGCAGCGACGTCTTCACTTTGCATGACGAAGGTGCCGGGGGCAATCAGGCGGGCCAGGACAGCTGGCGCGCAGGGGCCGTCGATCAGCAGCACCAACTTGACGCCGCCATCCATGAATTCGGAGAGCGATGACGGGTGCAAGCCGCGGCCGTTGACGTGGACGACCAGCGGCGGTGCCATTGCACGTTCGGCTTGGTTCCAGTCGGCGAAGGGCAGACCCTTCAACATCTTGCCGTGCTCGGCATCGTTGTAGGTGCCCGCTTTGGCCAGCTCGATGCAACGAGCTGCACCATAAGCGCGGCCAATCTTCTCCAAGCCGCGCCGCACGCCGCAGCGCACACTTTTGTCAGCGCCAATTTTGACTTGGTTCAAAGCCTTGCCCGCTTCAGAAAGTTCCATCAGCACGGCTTGCGCGTTCTTCAACGTCGGCACGGCACCGGCATCCACCGATTTCTGGCCATCGGCAAAGGACGAGAACTTTTCGATGTTGATCCGACCCGAAGCGAAGCCGCCGAGTTGGGTTTTGAGCAAGTCATTGCGCTCGCCGACGTCGGCCGACAGTCCGGCCAGAGTGCCGCGCACTTGTTCGGCGGCGGTGGACAAACTGGAGGCGAACGCGGTGCGCGGACCTTCCAGGCTGGCCAGGACCAATTCGGTGAGGTTGTCAGACGGCATAGCGGTCTAGTTCGGCGTTGAGCAGGTTGATCTTTTCTTCGGCGGTGCGCTTAGGCACGGCGCGAAGCACTTCGTATTGCGGGAACGATTGGTCGCGGAAGAACAATCCAACGCGGACCTTGTCTGGAGCAGCCAGACGACGGGCTTCATTAATGTCCATCGGATCGTGGAACACCTGGTTTTTGTACACCTTCTCCAATGTCGGGTCATTGATGCCGTCGGCATGGACCAGAATCTCCATGCTGTCCGGGTTCATGATCGCTTCTTGGAAAACGTCGGGGGTGAACACGGGGCAGCGCTGCAAGATGCGCACGAATGAGAAGCCCTTATGGTTGTGAGCCGCTTCCAGCGTCTGGGCCAAGTGCGATGGCATCCAGTCGGCGGTTTGCGCCACAAACGAGGCGTTGGTCACACCCAAAGTGGTGACCAGCGGGTTCAGCGGCGGCAGGAAACTCCCGCGCGGCTGGGTGTTGGATTTCAGACCTTGCGGAGTGGTCGGCGAAGTCTGCTTCTTGGTTAGGCCGTAGATGTTGTTATCCAACAGCAGCACCGTCATGTCGATGTTGTAGCGGATGGCGTGAATCCAGTGGCCGGCGCCAATCGAGCAGCAGTCGCCGTCGCCCATGGTGACGAAAACGTCGAGGTCCGGGCGTGCCATCTTGATGCCTGTGGCAACCGGTAGCGCGCGCCCGTGCAGGCTGTGAAAGCCGAAGGTCTTGAGGTAGTGGGGGAAGCGACTGGAGCAGCCGATACCCGAAACGAAGGTGGTGCTTTCCGGCTTCAGTTGCTCGGACATCAGCAGGCGCTGCACCGAGGTCAAAATGGCGTGGTCGCCGCAGCCTGGACACCAACGAGGGGTCGGACCCTCGTAATCGTCCATCGTGAAAGTGCGGTCGTCCTCGGACGGGCAGCTCAACAGGGAACAGTTCATGGACATGGCTAGATCTCCTTAAGCGAGCTTTTCTTTGATGACTTCGAGGATGTCGCCCGGGCACAGCGGCTGACCGAGCACGCGCGAGTAGCTGTCGACGTCGACCAAGGTGGCCGAGCGCAGCAGCATTGCCATTTGCGAGCGGCGGCGGTTTTCCTCGGTGATGTAAGGATGGTCCGGCTCGTCGCTGTAGTTGATTTCGACGGCAAGGACCTGCTTGGCCTTGCGCATGATGTCGCCGATGCCAGGCTGCAGCGGGGACAAGAAAGTCAGGTGGGTGGTGGCAACGCTCAACCCTTCTGCGCGCGCTTTTTCAGCGGCCTCTTCGATGGCGCCCTTGGTGGAACCCCAGCCGACGATCATCAGATCGGCGTCTTCCGGGCCGATGACGGTAGGCGGCTCCAGCGTGCTTTGCAGAACGGCGAGCTTGCGGCTGCGCATCTGCGAGGAGTGCTGGTTGACGTAGGGGTCGTAGCTAACTTTGGAGCGATCGTCGTGTGACAGGCCAGTGGCGATGTACGCGCCGTTCTTCTGGCCAGGGATGATCCGCTGACTAAGGCCCGTCTCTGGATCCCAATCCATCGCTTTGGTTCCCTTGGCAACGGGCAACAGCTCAGGTTGGGTTCCCTGCCAGTCTGCATCGAGCACCGGACGAGGGAAGGGCTGAACGCCGGTGGCTAGGTTGGCGTCGGACAGCACAATCACAGTGCAGCGGAAGACCTCGGCGATCTTGCGTGCGGTGATCATGATGTGGAAGCAATCTTCGATCGTGGCTGGCGCCAGGATTACCTTGGGGGCGTCGCCAGGTGAGCCGTACAAAGCGGAGAGCAGGTCGGACTGTTCCACTTTGGTCGGTAGACCGGTGGAGGGACCGCCTCGCTGCACGTCGACAACGACCAGCGGGGTCTCGGTCATGACAGACAAACCAAGGAATTCGGTTTTCAGTGCCAAGCCGGGGCCAGAGGTGACGGTGAAAGCCACACGGCCAGCGTAAGAAGCGCCAATGGCGACGCCAATCGCTGCAATTTCGTCCTCCGCCTGGTGGACGATGCCACCCATGTCGTCGTAAATCTCGCTGAGATAATGAGATACCGACGTGGCCGGGGTGATCGGGTACATCGAGCACATCTCCAAGCCCGAGGCCACTGCACCCATGCCCATCGCCGTATTGCCGTTCATGACGACTAGGTCTTCGGTGACCTCCTTGGTCGGCACGTTGTAGCGAAATTCCAGATTTTGCTCCGCCCAGCGGATTCCGGCGTCGAGAAGTTCAACATTTCTTTCATAAACTTCTTTGGCTTTATGCCGGAATTGGTGGGCGATGGTCACGCAGACGCGAGCGTAATCCCGATCGTAGATGTAGGTCATCAATCCCAGCGCGAACATGTTCTTGCCGCGACGCGGGTTGTCGACGATTTTCAAGCACTCCTCTTCAAGCGGGCAAAGCTTGATTTGGTAGTTCTTGCTCGACAGCTCTTCCATCGCCTCCGCCCACTGCTTGCGGACGTTTTCGTCGTCGTGTTGCTCCCACATATTCTCTAGCAGGATCACGGCGTCATCGGCCAGCGCGTCTTGGCGGTGGCGCGAAAGCAGCACCTGCTCATTGAAGGCAATGACGAACTTTGTTTTGTTGCCCCAGTTCGTAACTGCTTCCGTACCAATACGGATACGCACGCCAGAGGCACCAGCGGGGGAGCGGGGAGGCGGCTGAATTTCAGCCGGGATAATTTCTACCGTCCAAGCTCCGTTGCCCATTTTGGCCGAGACCGAACCAAAGCTCTGCCCGCATTTCTGGGCACCCTCTCCTGAGTCGGAGACGATTTCCAGAATGTGTTCGGGAAGAGTGTGAACGGTGGATTCGGCTGCGTTTGAGGCAGCGAAGAGAGGCGCCTGATCAGGTGGCGTTTGAGAGCTCATGGCACATCGGTCCTCTTGCCACTGGATTCAAGTGGGTGTGGCGTAGGAATCTGGCGCAAGATAACCCCTATTCGGTGTTAAGGGAATGGCCTTTGCGCCATCAATTGTTCGTTTTTTAGCAACTCTGAGGCTCAACCGGGCTGAAATCTGTGAAGATCCCGGTTAGACTCAAATTTGGCCGCTCTCTGGCATGGGTGGCTTTGACGAACGCCGCCGCTCCCCAAATCGACCCAAGAGGTTCCGCATGAGTGATCAAGAAGTCCTTATCGTCATTTCCAAACTGAAGAAATACATCAAAGCCAAGTCTGGCAAGAACACCGCTGGCAACGTCGCTCCGGCGCTAAGCGCCATGGTTTACCAGCTTTGCGATGAAGCGATCGCCCGGGCCGAAAAGGACCGGCGGAAGACGGTGATGGATCGCGATTTCCAGATGCACAGCGGCTCCGACGACTAGTCGGCCGCTTTTTCCAATAATCCCCCCGCGCGGCGTGCAGCCTCTTCCACGCCGCGTGCGAGGACACTGCGCAATCCGCCGTCCTCCATGCGTAAAAGCGCGCTAATGGTGCAACCGGCTGGGGTTGTGACTTCGTCCTTGAGCGCCGCCGGGTGTTTCCCCGACTCCTGCACCATGCGGGCGGCGCCGAGCGTGGTTTGAGTGGCTAGCTCTACAGCCACCTGGCGCGGTAGCCCCGACATTACGCCGCCATCCGTCAGCGCCTCAATCACTAGATAGAGAAACGCCGGTCCACTGGCCGAAAGCCCAGTCACCGCGTTGATGTGCTCTTCTTCCAGCACCATCGCCCGGCCGACGGCTTCGAACAAGCACTTCACCACCGCCACTTGTTCTTCGCTGGCGGTTGCCGACGGACTAATCACCGTCATTCCCGCCCCCGCTTGGCAGGGCGTATTGGGCATCGCCCGCATCAGTGGCTGGTTTTTCGGCAGGACCTCGGCCAAATCGCTGAGCCCGACGCCAGCGGCAATGCTGATCACTGCCGCATCCTTTTTCAATCCACCGTGCGGCCCACCGCCGTTTCCTAAGTCCTCGTTCGAAAAGGCACCGTTTTCTGGGTTGCAATTGCCGCCTGCCGCGGGTGCCAAGTCAGCCGCCACCTGAAGAATGTTTTTCGGCTTCAGGCAAAGCACGACCAAATCCGCGTCGGCCACCGCCTTCCGGTTGTCGGTGTAGGTGGGCACGCCAAGGTCGTTGGCCACTGCTTGGGCCGTTGCTTCACGGCGCGTGCTCGCCACCAAATCCCAACCGCCAGCGCCTTGCAGCCCCGACAGCAACGTGCGCCCCATGACGCCTGCCCCGATGATCGCGGTTTTCATGATTCTCCTGATCGGCCACAACGGCCTGAACTTGACGGCAATCTTAGCGGCGGCCGGAATGCTCTAAAAATAAAGTTTGCACGATTGCGCAAACGTGCTAATATTCCTCCGTGAGCCCATTCGAACGCAAGTCGAAAACCGAGTCCGCGCAGCGAGCACTCGCTGCGGCGCTGACCCCGGAATCCGTCGCCCAATGCTGTCCGCAATTGGTGGATGCATTGGATCCGCGCTTGTTCCAAGCTTTGGGCGACGAAAACCGCCTGATGTTGCTGTGTCGGTTGGCCGTGGCTGACCAAGCGCAGACCGTCAGTCAGTTGGCGGAATGCTGCGGCGTGCACATTTCTGGGGTCTCGCGCCACCTAGCGCAACTCCGCGACGCCGACGTGATCGTGGCTCACAAAGTTGGTCGAGAAGTGCGCTATGAATTGCGCCGCGACCTATTAATCCGCACTTTACGCGCCATCGCGGATGGCTTGGAGGGTGCGACACCAACGCAAACGCCAGCGCCTACGTCGGCGACTGCGCAAACACCAACCTCGACGGCGGGGGAAAAGCCGCCGAAATCGTGATCGAATCTTCGATCGGAATTGGAGAGGAATCAAGGAGAGGGAAAATGAAGAGTGAACAAGAAACACGGGATCAAGTGAGCCAAAACTACGCCGACGCGCTGAAGAGAACTCAGCAAGCGACTGGCCAGGCAGATTCCAGTGAACCCGCGCCAGCCAAGACTTCTTGTTGCGGCGGGGGAGCCGCGCCTGAAGCCACGGTGGCGCAGCTTGCCGGTTACGGCGAGGTGGACACGGACTTGGGGCAAGCGGCCGCCAGCTCGTTTGGATGTGGCAATCCGCTTGCCTTCCAGGATGTGGAAGAGGGCCAGACTGTGCTCGATTTGGGATCGGGTGCAGGCTTGGACTTGCTGATTGCGGCGAAGAAGGTCGGGCCCGACGGCAAGGTCATCGGTGTTGATATGACCGATGAAATGATCGACGCAGCACGGGCCAACGCCGAGCAAGCCGGGGCAAGCCAGGTTGAGGTGCGCAAAGGCGTGATTGAAGAGTTGCCGGTAGACGACAGCAGCGTGGATTGGGTGATTTCCAACTGCGTGATCAACCTGTCCACCGACAAGCCGGCGGTCTTCCGTGAGGTTGCCCGGGTGTTGGCGCCGGGCGGAAAGTTTTCGGTATCAGATATCGTCGTGCTTGGCTTGCCGGAGTCCCTGCGTCAACATGCCGTCGCTTACTCCGCTTGTATCGGTGGGGCAATTTCGGAGTCCCAGTACATCGCCGGGCTCGAGGCCGCAGGCTTGACCGACGTCAAGGTCACTGAACGCATGGTTTACACCTACGATCAGTTGGCTGGGATTTTGACCTGCGATTTCGGCTTGGACGATGCTGCCGTGCAAGAACTCGGCGCCGAGCTCAAATCGGTGGAGGGCAAAGTGTGGAGCGCCAAATTCAGCGGACGCAAGGCCTGATCGCGTCGGCCTGATTGGGAATGGCATTTCCATCGCCTTGGAGGCGTGGATTGCGCCTAGAATTCCGGGATGACTTCTACCCGGACCCCTCGGTTCACGGCAGCAGCCAAATTGGCGCGTGTGAGTTTCGTCGCTCTAGCCGCCTTGGCGCTGCTGCCCACCGTTCTTCAGGCACAGGTTCCCGCTGGCACGGTTCGCGCTTGGGAGCATGAAAGTTCGAATATTGCAGTCGATTCGCGCATCCACTTTGGCCACCTTGAGAATGGCATGCGCTACGCCTGGGCGAAGAATAGCGAGCCGAAGGAGCGCGTTTATGTACGCCTTCACGTCGACGCCGGTTCGTTTGGCGAGATGGATAGTGAAGCAGGCATGGCTCACTTTTTGGAGCACATGGCTTTTAATGGGTCGAAGAACTTTGAAGCTGGAACCCTGATTGAATGGTTTCAGGAAAATGGCATGAGCTTTGGTGCAGACACCAATGCACATACTGCGTTTTCGGAAACGGTTTACAAGCTCGACTTGCCGAACCGTGATGAGCAAACGCTACGTGATGGTTTGCAAGTCTTGCGCGATTTTGCTTCTGAGTTGAACTTGGAAGAAGAGGAAGTGCAAGCGGAGAAGGGTGTCATTGATGGCGAAGAACGTGAACGCGATTCGGCCGGATTTCGCGCTTTTGTCGAAATGTTGAATCGCCAGTACGCCGGGACTTTGCTGGCAACGCGTTTGCCGATTGGCACCAAAGATGTGCGCGATCAATTCACCGCCGAAACCGTTCGTGCCTTTTATGAGCGTTGGTATCGCCCGGAGAATATGACCTTGGTGATCGTCGGCGATTTGGGAGACTTCAACCCCGAAGAGTTGATCAAAGAATATTTTGCCGGGATGAAGGGGCCTGGCACCGAAGTCATGCCGGAACCGGCGCTCGGCGAACCGAAAATGGACGACTTGTTCTTTTTGGTTTACAACGACGAACTTCCAGCGGCGCAACTCAGTATTTCGTTGTTGAAACCCTACCAGCATCGTTTGGATTCCAAGGAAGAACGCGTTTCCCGATTGCCGCGCAATGCGGCGCACGCGATGCTGAACTTGCGGTTCTCCGAATTGGTGAAGAAACCCGATACGTCGTTCTTGTCGGCTAGTGTTGGCAATGCTGGCGGCATGAAGGTGTTTGAAGGTGGCATGCTCAGCGTCAACGCCGATCCAGAAAAATGGCAGAACGCAGTCACCGAAGCTTTTGTCGAGTTGCGCAAAGCTTTGAACTTTGGTTTTGATCAAGCGGAGCTCGACGAAATTCGTGCCAGAACTTTGCGCGCTCTGGAAGAAGCGGTGCAACGCGAATCCAAGGCGCATTCCAAATCACTGCTCAACACCATTTTGGCAGTGGTCGAAGAGGGCGGCTTGCCGAGTGACGCAGCCACCGACCGCGAAGTTGTGTTGGAAGCGCTCAACGCTTTGACCGTCGAAGATTGCTTGAACGCGTTGCGCGCCAACTGGCGGGGTGGCGAGTTGAGTATCACCGGGGTCGGTGGTTTGAAGTTGGAGGACGAGACCGCTGAACTCAAGGCTGCGGTAGACGCCGCGCGCAAAGTGAAAATTCAGCGAGCGGACGCGGTCGAGCGTAAAGCTTGGGCGTACGGATCCGATGCAGCCAAGCAGGGTGAAATCGCCTCGCGCAACCACGTCGAAGATATGGATGCATGGTTGATCACCTTCGCCAACGGCGTGCAACTGAACATCAAAAAAACTGACTTCAAAGAACGCCAGATCATCATCAGTGGTCGCTTGGGAGCTGGCATGGCTGCAATGACTGATGAATTGACCTTGGCTGGTGGCGTCGGAAGTTTTGCTTATTCCGCTGGCGGTTTGACCGAACACAGCGCCGACGACCTCCGCCGCTTGACCGCTGGCAAACAGGTGGGTGCGGGCCTTTCGGTGAGCGATGACCACTTCTCGATTACGGGTGCCACCACCGCCGAAGACATGGTCATGCAGCTGGAACTGATCTGCGCACTGATGGAACACGGTGGGTATCGCGAAGATGGCATCACCATGTTGAAGGCTCAGTTGCCGCTGATTTACGAGCAACTCAAGCACACCCCCGATGGTCCAAAACTGTTTGAGTTCGCGCCGAAGCTTTTTGATGGCAACCAGCGCTTAGAGATGTTTGGCATTTCGATGATGGTGTCGCAGGAGGAACTGGGTGCCGTCGCCATCGACGACGTGCGCAAGGCGATGGAAGGGCCGATGGAAAATGCGCCGTTGGAGCTGACCATCGTCGGCGACCTGGATGTGGAAGCGGTGATCCAAGCTGCTGCGCAAACGATTGGCATGCTGCCGCCGCGCGACCGGTCGAAGATGGAGGTTCCTGAGCTGACTGGCTCCGTTGTGCCTGGCATCTACATGGAAAGCGAAATCAAAACCGCCGATGAAAAGATCCTCTTGACCATGATCTTTCCAACCACCGACGGTTTCGACGATCAAACTCGTCGCGGTCTAAACTTTCTGGGCACCGTGGTCGACGACCGTTTGCGCTTGGAAGTACGGGAGCGACTCGGCGCGGCATATTCGCCTGGTGCAGGAGCAATTTCGTCGCAAGTATTTCAAGGGTTGGGTGGCTTGCTGATTCAAGCCAATGGCGATCCTGAAAAGCAGCAAGAACTGATCGACGCCTGCCGCAACGTCGCCGCCGACTTGATGGAAAACGGCGTGAGCCAAGAAGAAGTCACTCGCTTGGCCGAACCAATCCAGAACCAATTGCGCGACGCCATGCGCACCAACGGTTATTGGATAAACGTGCTCGGCGAAGCGCAAAGTGACCCATCCACCTTGGCCAGTTCGCGCACCCTCTTGGATTACTACACCAACATCAAACCGGAGCAAATTTCGGCGTTGGCCAAGAAATACCTCGATCCTGAAAAGGCATCGACTTTGGTCGTCAAGCCGAAGAAATGAAGCGCGCATTTTTTGCCTGTGCATTGACCAGTGGGGCGGTTGCGGCCGGCCTACTGGTTTCGTCTTGCGGCCAATCCGATGATGGTGGTGAGCGATCCGGTGCTCAAGGGGCAGGCGGTGCGTCATCCATTTCGTTGACCTCGGGAACGCCAGTCGACGCCCATTACGTCGGCGTCCAGCGTTGTGCCGAGTGCCATGAAAGAGAAACCGATTTGTGGCAGGGCTCGCACCACGAGCAAGCGATGGCCGCTGCCACCGAAGCCACCGTGCTCGGTGACTTCAACGAGCAAAGTTTGCAGCACTTCGGCGCAACCACTCGTTTCTTCCAGCGCGATGGAAAATTCTGGGTCAACACCGCTGGCGCCGACGGCACCGCGAAAGACTTTGAGGTGTCGTGGGTGTTCGGCGTCGATCCGTTGCAGCAATACTTGGTTGACTTCGACGACGGCCGCAAGCAAGTGCTTCCTTTTTGCTGGGATTCACGCCCGGCCGACGCTGGCGGTCAGCGTTGGTTTCACATCCGCCCAGACGAAGCGGTGCCGCCCGGCGATTTGCTGCATTGGACCAAGTCCAGTCAGAACTGGAACTTCATGTGCGCCGAATGCCATTCCACTGGCTTAGTGCGCGGTTACAACGAAGCCACCGATACCTTCGACACCCAATGGCAGGAAGTCAACGTTGCCTGTGAGGCTTGCCATGGGCCTGGATCGGTTCATGCCGAAAAAGGCGAAAGCGGTTGGCTCAATAACCTCGTCGATCCTGAGCCCGCTGGCTGGGTGATCGATGCCGAAACTGGCAAACCCAGGCGTACGCCGCCGCGGACCGCCCATCACGAAGTCAACACTTGCGCGCCCTGCCATTCACGGCGTTCGCCCCTCACCGACGGTTTCCAACCCGGCGCCGAATTCCTCGATCAGTACATGCCGTCGCTGCTTGAGCCGGTGCTGTACCACGCCGATGGCCAAATCGAAGACGAGGTTTACGTCTGGGGTTCCTTCGTGCAATCGAAGATGTACCACGCGGGCGTTAGCTGCAACGATTGCCACGATCCACACTCGCTCAAGTTAAAAGCCGACGGCGACGCTTTATGTTTCCAGTGCCATTCGGCCGAGCAGTTCATCGCCCAGAATCATCACCAGCATGAATCCACTGCTTGCGTGGACTGCCACATGCCCGAAACCACTTACATGGTGGTCGACCCGCGTCGTGATCATTCAATGCGCATTCCGCGCCCCGATCTGACGGTCACTCTCGGTACGCCCAACGCGTGCAACGGCTGCCACGACGACAAGTCCGCCCAGTGGGCCGCCGACGCCATCCAAGTGGATCTTTCGCCGAGTCATTACGCAACCGCGCTGCATCAAGGTCGCGTTGGCGCGCCCGGAGCGCAACAAGCACTGCGCAATGTTGCCGCGAGTTTGGAGCAGCCCAGCATCGCCCGCGCCACAGCGTTGGTTGAGTATTCGCAGCGCGCTTACCCCGGCTTGGAATACTTGCTGGCCTCTGCACCCGAAGAAGAGCAGCTGCCACCCTTGTTGGACGAGGATCCACTGCTGCGCTTAGGTGCGGCGCAGGCTGCCGCTGGCTTGCCGCCCGAAATGCGGATGCGGGTTGCGGTGTCGATGTTGATCGATCCTGTGCGCGCTGTTCGCCACGAGGCAGTGCGTCAAATTTTGCCGTTTTCGGTGCAAATTCCCCAAGACAGCGAGGTCTATACCTTATTTCAAAAGGAGCTGAAGCTCTACCGTCAAAGCTTGCAGGCTACGTTGGATCGACCTGGCACGCGCCTCAACCGTGGCTTGATGCACATGGATCTTGGCGAGCCAGAAAAAGCGGAAGCCGAATATCGTGCGGCGTTGAAGTTGGAGCCTCACTACGTTCCGGCAGCCATCAACTTGGCCGATTTAATGCGCGATCAGCAACGCGACGAAGAAGGCGAGCAAGTGTTGAAGGACACCCTTCTTGCCGAACCTGGCAACGCCGATCTGTTGCATTCATTGGGCTTGCTGCAAATCCGTTTGAAGCGCAAGGACGAAGCGGTGCAAAACCTCAAAGCTGCAGTGACTTCTGCTCCGGATAACGCGCGCTATGCCTTGGTTTTGGGCGTGGCCTATGAGTCCTACGAGCAAAAAGAAAAGGCTCGTGCCGCCTACCAAAGTGGCTTGATGAAGAGTCCTTGGGATCCGGAGCTGCTGTTGGCCCTATTCCGCCTCAATTACGACGGCGGCGAAGTCGAAGCGGCGAAGGGCTATGCCGAAAGGTTTTTGCAAGCGCGTCCTGATCATCAACTCGCCGACCAATTGCGTCAGGTTCTTGCAGAGTAGCGGGGTCTACCAGACCTCATCGTTCCAGCGTTGGTTCTGACTAACCATTGCTGCGTTTGGCTCCGGCCTAGGCCAACCTAGAGGCTGACGAGTTGGCGGTATCTTTGTTCAGCTTGGCGTGATGTCTGCGAATGACTTGGTAGTTCCAATGGATCAACACAACTAAAAACCCTAACACGATGATGTTGCTGATGTCATCGTTGAGGCCAATCGCTTTGTTAAGGATTTGGAAGCCGATAAACGTCAACAGCAAATTGAGTAGGGCGAAAGGGATCAAGTACAGGCCGATGAGCGCCGGGTATAGGCCATAGAGTCGGCCTCGAGCGGCGCTGATTTTGCTGATCGCCATTCCACTAATGGTGGGTCCGCCAATGGCGCCAAGCAAAGTGACCCAACCGACGATTTGCAGCAAGTATTCAGCCATGGTCTTGTCTGGTACCAGTGGTTGACCGTCAGGGCTAGTCGGGACCATGCGGACCATGAACATCATTGGGATGGCGAAAAACAGAGCCGAAGCCGACCACACCATGCCGACCGGAGCGAGGGTGCAGAGCTTGGGCTCAACTGGGTCGAGGCGAGCGGAGACGTCGGCAGCGTAGGAGGCGGGGTCGCCTAAATCTTCCAAGATGTCTTCGAGTCGTTCCCCATCGGCGATTTCTGGGCCGTCGTAAAGGGCGGCGTCGATGTGGTCCTCTACGTCTTCCAATACCGCTTCGCGGTCGACTTCATTGAGGTCGTGCAAAGAGTCGCCGATGGCTTGAACATATGCGGCTTTGCGACGTTGCAGTTGGCGATCTAAGTTCATTTCTTTTCAGGTGTTTGCGGCAATCCTGCCCGCAGTAGGAGGTCAACTCCCTGGTGCATGCGCTGCCAGCGCAGGGTCATCTGCTCGAGCCGAACGCGCCCGCTATCAGTGAGTTGAAACCAGCGCCGCGGTGGCCCGTTTTCCGACGGCATCCGGTAGGTCGAGAGGCAGCCCTCACGGTGAAGTCGCTGCAGAATGGGGTATACCGTGCCTTCGTTCATGGTCAGGTCGGGCACCTGTTTGAGGCGTTGCACGATGGAGTAGCCGTAACCGTCCTCACGCTGCAGCACCGCCAGGATGCACAGCTCGAGCAGGCCTTTGCGCATCTGGATGATCCAGCGCTGGCCAGGGTCGGTGGGATTGCTTTTCGGCATTGAGGTATACTCTATTGCATAGTAGTGGGATTGTGACCAACATTTTTTCAACTGTTTGCCCTTGCCGCCGCATTAAAGTGCTCGCATGTCCTCCCTAGACCGCGAATCTGCTTGGCAACACCTGTGTGAATGGACCCAAACGGACAGCCTGCGCCGCCACGCTCGGGCGGTTGAAATCGCGATGCGAGCTGCCGCGGAGCACTATGGCGACGGCGCCGACGTCGAGCAGTGGGGCATCGCCGGCATGTTGCATGACGCCGATTACGAAACCTGGCCCGAGGATCACCCCAATCGCATCGTCGCTTGGTTGGAGGAGCGCGGCGAGCAAGACATCGCCTATGCCATTTCCGCTCACTACACCAAATGGGGTAAGGACTACAACAGCATGCTCGACAAAGCGCTGCTGGCCTGCGATGAACTGACTGGCTTAATCATGGCTTATTGCTTGCTGCGCCCTGGCGGTATCGACGGATTGAAACCCAAAAGCGTCAAGAAAAAGCTCAAAGACAAGCGCTTTGCTGCTGGCGTTGATCGCGACGAAGTCCAAGCCGGTGTCGATCTACTCGGCGTAGAAATCGGCGCTCACATCCAGTTTCTGGTCGACGCGCTTAGCCCTCACGCAGAAGAACTTGGCTTGCAAGGCGCCAGCGCCGCCAATGCCTGAGACAGCTCGGCGATGGTGAATGGCTTGGGCAGGAAGCCGTCGGCGCCGAAAAAGTCTTGGTCGCCGCTATAGCCGGAGATCGCTAAAACGTTGGCGTCGCCGCGAATGGCACGTATCTGTTTGAGGACTTCGGTGCCGTGTAAATCGGGCATTACCATGTCGAGCAAGACGACGTCGATTACATCGCTGTGCTGGTGGAAGTGCTCCACGCCCGCCCGTCCGCAATCGGCTTCGAAGACGGCGTAACCAATTCCCTTGAGGAGCTTGGCAGTACTAGTGCGCACTGCAGTATCGTCGTCGACGAGTAGAATTGTGCCCGATGCTGGTGACACGCTGGGAATGGCTTTGCTGCCTTCAACCGGCTCGTGATTTGCATTGGGCAGAAGCATGGTGAAGGTGCAGCCGCCCCCGCTTCTATTGCGGGCCGAGAGACTGCCGTCGTGCTGCTTCATCGTGCCGTAGGCGGCCGACAGGCCCAGCCCGGTTCCTTTGCCGACCGGCTTGGTGGTGAAAAAGGGG
>CAZMDZ010000047.1:14790-16507 GCA_964565175.1 uncultured Planctomycetales bacterium | reverse complement strand
GGAGTCGTCGGCGCGGGGATGTAAAAGCGTGGACCAATGCGCACCAATGCGATCAGCACCACCACCGCCAGAACTAGCTTGAGGATGGTGCTACGTGATTGCGGTTCAGATTCCATACCGGCCTCCGCCATGCCGCTATGTTACGCCAATCAATCCGGCTGATGGCGACACAGTGATTTTGGCCAGACTGCGGGCTAGGTTTTTCAAGCCTCCACCAAAAATAGACATAACTTTAGGGCAAGTCATCGATCACAATCGTCACGGCGGCGGGCGTTTCGCCGGGAACGATTTCCACCTCAGGACCATTGTGCTGCCAGCCATCGCCCATGATCTTGATTCGATGCCGACCGGGCGGCAGCTCGAACGGTAGAACAGAATCGCCGGACGGTGGAATTTGCAAAAGAAATGACGCCAAATCATGCCCCGGATTCACGCTGAACTCTTCGTTATAGAAAAACATTCCCCAAGCAGCGATGACGACATCGTTGGTGTCATAGGCCAGGATCGAAACACTGTCTTTCACTGGTTTGCCGCTTGAAGTACGCAATGTAAGATCCAATTTTTGACGCGGCGAAGAAAAGTCGCCATCCAAGGTCAACTTCACCGGTCCATCTGGCAGCGTTTGAAGATCCACTGGAAAGCGAAAGCAATAGCCGGAGCAAATTGGCCATACCAGCAAGGTGATTTTGCCTTTCGGGAGTCGCTCCAGTACCGATTTCCCGGACTCGTCAGTCATCCCAAGCGGCTCAATGGATTGCACAGCGAGGGAATCGCCATTCAAGCCGGCGGCATCCAGCACGGCCCATTGCACTGGCTTGCCCAAGTTATCGACAACTTGAACTTGAATTGTTGTTGGAATGCCCAGCTGGAAAACTAAGGGCTTTTCGCTGGGCACTTCCGCCGGCAAAGTTTCTTCTTTGCGGTAGCCTTCGGCTTCGAATACAAACGCCCACTTCCCCTTTCCAAGAGTGGAGAAATGGAATCTCCCCTCCTCGTCTACGACCTGGAGTGCGAAATCACTATGCCGATACGATCGACCGTTCTTGCGGAACTCAACCGGAAAAACCGAATACTCGCGAATCGGATCCCCGGTTTCTGCGTCGATTAATTGTCCGCTTACCCCTCCCATGTTGGTACCCAATACCACGACCTCAACCCCATCGCGCACGGTCTTGCCGCCGATTTGAATCGTTAAGTCAGTCGCTCCCGCTTCAGCAATTTCAAAGGCAAGCATTTTTCCACGAGTGATTGATTGCCGCCTAACCTCAATCCGGTTTTGACCGGGCCAAAGACCACGGAAGGTAAAGGTTCCATGTTGATCGCTCACAGCCTTGGCCAAGTCAAAACTCCAGTGCGGGTATCCACTCTTCCAATAAGGCCATTTGGCCCCGTCGGGTTGAATTGGCGACAGCTGAACTTCCATCCCTCCACGTGGCTGGCCATCTGGGCCAATGACTCGGCCTTGGATCGTCAATTCAGGTTGAAGGGTAATTTCCAAAGGTTGCAATTCCGATCTCTTCTTTGGAAGTATGACCCCGTTAATGGAATAGCCTTTGGCGTAAAACTTCAAATCTGCGCCTAATTGCTCAGGCCTAAATGCGGGAATCAAAAAATTGCCTTCCGCGTCGGAGGTTTGCGGCATCGAGCCCCATTTTCGGTATTGGATCTGGACATCTGCAATCCCGTTCCCCTGCGGATCGACCACGGCGGTGACGTT
>CAZMDZ010000047.1:0-14780 GCA_964565175.1 uncultured Planctomycetales bacterium | reverse complement strand
CAACGATAACAACCAACTCATCCTCTCCCAATCTTTCCACCGAATAAGTAACGTCGGTGTCGTCTGGGTTGACGACGAAATCATCGATCCTTCGCGAGCGTGGGATATCCAAATTGAGGTGGAATCGACCGACTGGCATGTTCGGGATTTGAAACTTCCCGTCCTCATCGGTCAGAAAAGGACTGCCAGGATACGGGGCGCGGTTGATCAGAGTCACCCCTGGAAGTAAGTCATGTTCATCAGTCGAATGAAACTCTCTCACCGAAAGTTTGGCATGGACAGCAGGTTGCCCATTTTCGCCGAGCAATGTGCCAGTTAGAGTTCTCGCTTGGGTTACGTCCAAAGTCAATGGCCCCACTTCGGCCCCGACATGAAAAGGTCGAATCCGCACGCGATGTAGTGGAACCAATCCACTGGCACTTGCGCTGATCGCCCAATCGGTTTGGAACGGGTCAATAAACCTTGGATGGTCTGGAATGACCAATTCGAAGAACCCCTCGCCGTCGGCAAAGCATTCTTGAACAGGGGGCGCTTCTGGTCGCTGCATCAACTCCTCGCGCCCGACCTTCAAGCGATGGCGATAGGTCCAGCTGCCCCAAGTTGCTTGAACCTTGGCCCCAGGCACCTTGTTTCCGTTCCAATCCACCACCGAACCGCGAACAGTAATCGTGGGCGGGTGTGCAGAAATTTTGACTACCCGCGTTTCCCCCGAATCAAGGTCATCCGAAATTGGCACGCGATGCAAGCGCGTATGTTCGGTGTTTTGGACATACAAGACCATTCGCTTCAAGGCGGCCACTTCCAATTCGCATCGACCCGCCGCATCCGTTTGCCCGCGCGCACTCTCACCTGGCCGCCGGCCGAATCCTTCACTGTCATAAATCGAATACAGGTTCCAATGCGCAGCCACCTTGGCACCCGCAAGGACACTGCCGTCCTTCGACTGGGTGACTTCCAAAATTAACTTAGCAGTGGGCTCGGGGGCGGGCTCTTGACTTGCCAACGAAGCCGCTGCGGCTACAAGTAGGGTGAGAAGGATGTGCATATGCAACGCGCGCAATCGCGCAATTTCAGTATAGAACCAGCTTTTCCAATCGCTGGTAACAGCGCCTGAATTTGCAGGCATTTCAGACACCGCCCATCCAATCCCTGGTAATTGGATCAAGCCTGCAGGGAGATCCTTGCAGCCTCGATCCCCAAACCCCCATTTAAAAATGAGAATCAATTCTCTCCTGGCGCTCGGCTTGAGCGTACTCGCTTGCCATTCCCTCGTTGCCCAGCAGTCTCATCAAACTGCGGCGGACACCGACGAATTCCTGCAAACCAGTGACCAGAACCAGACTCTGGCGTTTTCGTGGCGGAGCATGAACGAAAACATCTGGGATCGCTCGCGCCCTGGAGGAGTTTTTGTCGGCACCAACTTCTACTTGATCGGCGGCGAACTGGACCGCACCGTGCATGGAGTCCGTCGGGCGAAGACGGTGGAAATTCTTGACGGCACCACCGGCACCTGGAGTTCGTCGCTGGTGGAAATGTCGCCCGGTGTCAGCAACATCATGGGCTCGGTTGCGGCGGTTGGAGATCGAATTTTTGTCTTCGGCGGCTACGACGGACTCAGCAACCGCACCGACAAGATTCAGGTTTACGACATTTCGGCCGATCAATGGGCGGTGCATCCCACGCTGATGCCCGAAGCCTTGTACGGTTGCTTGGCAGTCACTCTTGGCGGCGGCCAAATTTTTGTTTGCGGTGGATCCACTGTGAATGGCGCAACCGATAGCGGCTTTGTTTTCGACACCGTGACCGGAACCATCACCCCCACTTCGCCGATGCCAACCGCGCGCTATCTGCTGAGCGGCGACCGCATGGGTTCGACCATCTACGTCGCAGCCGGCTATGGCACGGGCACCACGCTCGAGACTTACAACATCACCACCGACACATGGACCAGCCTGCCGGACTTGCCCAATGATCGTGCCGGCTGTGGCGTGATGGCGGTGGCTCAATACTGCGTTTTTTACGGCGGCGATTGGTCGCTCTACCGCAACGACGTTGACCTCTACGATTCGGTCACCGGAGCTTACGACGCAACCAAAGCTGCGGCACTGGGCACCATGCCGGTCGGCAAACGCGCCTTTGCTTACGACGACTACCAAGTGCCGGGCATTCGCGCGTTGGTAGCGATCAATGGTTGGGCTGGAAATTGGACGCCGGATTGCGCCGCCTTGTACTGAGTCGGCGTATGCTAGGGTCTGGGCATGCTTTTGTGGAAAAGATGCCCGAACCGTATTCGCCAATCCCACGCTCAGCAAGGCGGATTCACCTTGCTCGAATTACTGGCGGTCATTGCCATCATTGGCATTTTGGCCGCCATGTTCTTGCCCGGCCTGATCCAGGCGCGCAAGACTGCAAAGTGCGTGCAGAAAATTGCAGATCTAAAAGAAAGCCTGCGCAGCGCTCTGGCCAAAATGAAAAAGGTTCGCGATGGCTCTGCGCCACTGTCCGAAGGTTTGGCTTTGGTCAAAGAAGCTTGCCGTCGGTATAAGGATGTGAAAGATACTGGCTGTTATAAAAAGGGCAAAGATACGACGCTAGAGACGTTGATTTCGCAAACCCAAGTGCTGATCCTCGAATACCACAGCACGCTGAATGACAGTCAAAAGGCCACGCTCGAAGACGCGGTGAAGGATTGCGGTTTTAGCTTTCCGTAGCGAGAAATTGGTTGCGGGGTAGGATGGATTCATGCACCTACTCTCGGCGGTCCTACTCCTCTCCCAAGCCGCTGTGCCCGAGATCCAAAATTTGGAGATCGCCACGCTGCAGGGCAGTCAGTTAGAGATTTTCGGCAGCGGATTCGGCGCGGCTGGCACCCCAGGTTTCCTGGTTGTTGAAAGCGGGCGGGATGAGTGAAGCGGCAACGGTTGAAATTTTCACTTACGACTCTTTCGACATCCCGCCGACGGCAACAACCCCGGCATGAGCGATTGGATAATTCCTCGTTATGCGCCAAAGATGGAGCAAATGCATTCGATCGCTTTCGATCTTGAAGGGCGCTTGTGGTACACGATTCACGTCGAAAACACTTTGGGATTGGATGCCTCGCTCGGCTACATCACCCCCGATTGGCAGCGCATCACCCGCCTCCCGCCGATGGAAGATTCCAGTCATACTTCCGCCTGGTGCGCCGACGGCATTGCCGTGGACCCCACCTCTGGGGACAGGTACTTCGCTGAGTTTTGGCGGAAACGGATTGGGCGATTGCGGTACGTTCCCGCGCCTTGATTGTGGTGCTGGCGCCAGCCAATCGCGCCCCCCGTGCAGAATCAACTAGGGCTGTTTTTCGCGCGAACAACTCCGAAGAATGAGCACTGCTCCTGACAAAATGAGCGCTGCAGCTCCAATCGATAAGGCATAGGTGAACGATTTGAAAAAAGCGAGTGGGGTGGCGTCGGCGACGGCGAGGTCTTTGTAAATTTGCACCACGACCGAGCCGGTGTAGCCGAGGGCGTCGGCGACGTAAATTGCGAAAACGGCGGTGCCGATGACACGGGTGGATGCCATCATGCGGTCGAAGAGGATTGACCCGTAGGGCACGTAAGCGAGGTAGGAGCCCACTCCGACCACGATCATCCAGGTCAGGCCGCTGATCGATCCTTGGTCAAACAGCATGGTGCTCACCCCCATCGCAGCTGCGCCGCCGATCATCATGAGGAAGGCGGCGAGCAATCCCCAGAAGTTGTCGCGGATGCAAAAGAGCAGTGCCAGCGGAATCAGGACTCCAAGCGTCACCCATGTTTCGCTCTTGGTGAAAATCCCTGGCACCTGGCCGTAACCGAGTTCACCGAAGATTTCGATGCCGTAGTTGTCGCGATAATCGCGGTAGGCGGTCAGGAAGATATAGGCAAGGAAGAGCAGGGCCAACGGCAGTAAAAACTGCCGAAGAAAACTGACGCGCAGCGCGCCGTCCATTGTTTCCCGTGGCGATCTTGCTTCCGCGTCGGCGTCGCTTTGGTCGGGTAGTTGATCGAGTAGAAGCGCCGAAATCACGAAGGGCACCAGAAACACCATGCCGGTAGCAAAGGGCATCCAGAATTCGGACACCTGGTAAGAACTCATGAGCCAGCGGCCAACATCCTTAACCACTCCGCTGGCCAGAATGAACGAGCAAGAAAGACCAGCCAGCAGCAATTCCGAAGTGCGCCGTCCTTCCAAATGCCAAACCACCAACCCCCAAACCATGCCCAGCGGTAGACCGTTGGCAAAGAGAGCGATGAATTTGAATTGCATCGGCAGCAGGGCAAACAACAGCAGCGCGACTTCGGCAATGCCGATCAACACAAACAAGGTGCGCAGACGTTGGCCGCGCGATGCTTCGGAACAAACCTTGATGCCTAAATATTTGGACAACGCGTAGCCAATCACTTGGCTGATTACAAAGGCTGTTTTTAGATTGACCTGAGTGCCAAAAAATTGGAAGCCTTCAAATTCGCCGGCCAAAAACGGCTTGCGAAAGGCGTACATGCAAAAATAGGTCGAGAACGATGCGCTGATGGCAAAGATCACCAGCACCCAAGGAGGCGCGTTTGCAAGCCAACGTGTTAATCGCCCTTGACTCGCTCCCTTCATGCCATCGGCTTCCGACCGATGACAAATGTCGCTTGACCAATTTGACGGCGCCGGTCTTCACGCTCGGCGAGGAAAGCGTCCATGGAATTGTCATCCAGCATGCTTTCGATTTTGTTGGTCACGCTGGCCAACTTGGATTCATCGACCAATGCCCACGAAGAGTCGCCATCGCGCCATTCTTGTTTGAGTGGTCCACGTGGATCAAGGTAGGAGTCGCCTTGTAGAACTTCGTTTAAGCTGACCAGGCGGCCGTCGGGCTTGAGGCCAGAATCGGCCATGCTGTTTTCCAGCTGGTCCAGCGGGATGTAGCGGTCGTCGGCTTGATCGATGGCTTCTGGAATCAGCGCGGAGTACCAATAACCATTGTGATATTGCTCGGACGAACAAGTTTGAATGATCAAAGCGCCGCCGGGGGCAAGGACGCGGGCGCATTCGGAAACCGCGCGCCGAGTGAGCGGGAAGCCTTCGCTAGAACCTTGATCAAGGTGGTGCAGCACAAAGTTGATGACGACGCCATCCACGCTTTCATTTTCTAGCGGCAATTCGACAATGGAGCCTTGTTGCAATCGAATCTCAGCATGAGCCGACGTCTTCTTGCGCGCTGCCTCAAGCATGCCACCATTGAGCTCGACGCCTTCCATTCGCTTGACGAAGCTCGCGAGCGCGTCGACATAATTGCCCGTTCCACAACCAGCATCCAGCACTGTTTGCTCCGCCAGCGGGCGCGGCCCACTTGCCAACGCGCCAAGGATCAAGGGCAATCCAATAGGCCGACGAGTAAGGTCGTAGTGCTGACTGGTGCTGGTGTAATTTTCGAATTGGGACATTTCAAAGGGGCGAGAGTAGCTTTGTGCGATTCACACGACTGCCATCATTCCAGAATTACCCCAGCACACGCGCCATATTTTCAGTTCTTCGCAAACAGCTCGGATTCGATATTCCGGAAGGCTTTGAATTCCAGCGATCATCCTACTCCGTCACTTTCATGATGCCGCGCATCAAGGACCAATGTCCGGGGAATGTACAAACGAATTCATATTCCCCGGGCTCAGTGGGCGCGGCGAATTCGATCAATTCGGACTCTTGGTAGTTGAGCAGTTTGGAGTGAGCGAGAATCTTGTCGCTTTCAGGAATGAAGCCTAAGGCGAATCCACTGGCCCCCAATGCCTCTGCGGCCGGTCCGATTTCCTCGACGGAATTCGGCATGGTGATGACCAAATTATGCGGCATGAAATCGGGGTTGGCGAACCACAACTTGACGTCGCTGCCCGCTTTTACGCTGAAGGACTTGATGTCGTAACGCATCTCCTCGGGCACCGTGAGAATGACGATGGCACCCTCGGGCGCTTGCGGCATTTCGGAGGCATGCTCGCCCTCAGAGCCGACGTCGGTGGGCGTTGCCAGGCTGACGTTGCTCAAGTACTCCACTCGATGCGCGGCGATGCGCGCGTGGGGCTCCGGCGAGTTGAGCAGCAATTGCAGCAACTCGTTGTTCTCGACATTGTGCTGCTGGTAAACCCAAAGCGCTTCGAGCAAGTGGTGAGCGTGCTCCACATTTTGACCATCGAATTGCTCCACCCACTTGTTGACCGCCGGGATGACGTCGCTGGTCTTGCGGCCGGAAAGTTCGACGCGCACGCGTTGGCGAATGCCATTGATCGGGTGTTTGAGCAGGTCGAGTAGATCATCAATAGCCAAGCCATGAACCTGGACCGGTTTGGACAAGGGCTGGCCGTCGGCGGTGATGCGGTAGATGCGGCCGTGCACTTTGTCGCGGCTGGGGTCGCGCACGTTGTGTTGCATGTGGCCGACGATGGCGTTGCACCAGTCGGAAACGTACATCGCGCCATCGCTGCCGATTTCTAAATCGGTCGGGCGAAAGTTGGGATCGGTGGAAACCAAAAAGTCTTCGGTTTCCGTTCCTTTGACATGACCGGCTTCGGTATCAAAAGCCAGCGTGTACTGTTTCAAACCCAAAAAGGCGATGGTGTTGCACAGCAGAAAATTCCCTTGGTACTTTTCAGGAAAGTGCGCGCTGGAAAGAATTCCGCTCGACGCCACCGGCCGCACTGTTTGCTTGAACAGCGACCGCATTTTGAAGTTTCCATCTTCCGCCGGAACCACTTGGAAAGGCCGGCCGCCGGTTCCATCGGTGGCGTAGTGGTAGCCCCAATAATCAAAGCTAATGCCGTGGGCGTTAGGTGGGTTTTCGGCGTGGAAGCTGAATTCCGAGGTGCGCGGATTGAAGCGGTACATCCCGGCGCGCTTCGATTCTTGATTGCTTTGCCACGGGGTCTCGACGTTCGACACGTGAAAAACGCCGCGCTGGTAATAAAGAAAACCGTCCGGCCCAAGAGCGAAGTTATTGGCGGCGTGGTGAGTATCCGCCGAGTCAATTCCGCCAAGGATCCGGTAGCGCACATCGGCGACGTCATCGCCATCGGTGTCCTTGAGGAAAATCAAATCCGGCGCGGAAGCAACAATGACGCCGCCGTTCCAGAATTCGAAACCCGTGGGATTGTGCACGTAAGCGAAGGTCACCGCCCGATCCGCGACACCGTCGCCATCGTCATCGGGAAGGATCAACAAGCGGTCGTTCATTTCCTTCAGCGGCTCCCACTTGGGATAGGTCGCCCACGCCGCCACCCAAATCCGACCTTTGGGGCCGACCCCCATTTGCACAGGGTTGACCATCTCGGGGAACATTTCTTCGGACGCAAATAGATTGGCACTTAGTCCATCGGCCAGCTTCATTTTCGAAATCGCCTCTTCCCCACCAAGGTAGGTACCGTCGCCAAGCTTGCTGACGCCGCCTTGCGATTGCGGAATGCTCAAGTTGGTTTTGACTGGAATCGGCGCGGGGACTTGCGAGTCGTCGGGTTCAGCCCGCAGCCCTTTGGCGGCTGCCCAGATGACCGGATCGCGGTTATCGGTCATGTGATCCAGCTGAACCAATTCGTGCTGGAGCACTTCGAAGTTGTCTTGGCCATCCATGAAGGAAAGGCTGGACCGTGAACCCCAAACATCGTTGCCATCGGTGGCGCGGTAGCGGTTGAACCAGTGAGTGTTTTTATCGATGACAGCTTTGCGCAGAGCCTTCACCTCAACCGGCGCGGCGGTGGGCAGTCCACCAGTAAAAGAAAGGTTGATCATTTCACCAAGCAGGCGATGACCGGCTTCATTCAAGTGCACGCCGTTGATCGTCAATGGCTCTTTCGCCATCGAAAACGCGTGCAAGGTCGGCGTAAACAGATCAACAAAACGCACGCCCGACTGTTTGGCAGCCGTTTCCATCGCCGCCGCATAATTGCCCAGTCGTCGATTGAGTTCCGCGGCATTCGGCAAATTCGAATCCCCTAGATCCTGCGCAGCGATCGGCGAAAAGAGCACAATGCGCGGCGCACCTGCCCCGGAATAATTCTGCTGACGGGTGTGGTTGACCCACTCGATTACGTCGGCTTGGAAGGCGTCGGCATCGTCGTCGAAGGACTCGTTGTAGCCGAACATGGCGAAGATGGCGGTGGCCTTCGACAGGGTGAGGTATTCGTCTGCCCCAAGAAACCCCTTACTTCGCGGCCGGTGATTGATGCGATCACCAGTAAAACCATGATTGCGGAAGGCAACATTCAGCTCCAGCGAAAGCTCCGCCAGCGAAGATTGCAGCAGCGTTTCCATCCAGCCGTCGTGCTGCATGCGGTCAGCCAATCCGTTGCCGAGTATCGCCACTCGATCCCCCTGCTGGAAAAAGTCCTGGCTGACCGGCGGTTTCGGAGCCATGACGTGCTCCTTCATCGCGTCGGCGGACCCTCCACAAGAAACCAAGAGGAGGAGGAAGAGAGCAGTTAGGCTACGGGGGCTACCAAGCATGGTAGGCCTAAAGTACCCGCCCTCCGCTCCATGATCTCCATTTCTCAACGACTTCCTGCACTTGCCACAATTCTGCTGGCTTTTGCCGCTTCTTGCTCCGCCCCTCACCAAGCCGCACCCCAGGATTCGCGCTGGCTGGTTTACCCCAGTGGCGACGGCCCCGGCGCGGGCAAACGCGTGGTTTTTGTCGCTGGTGACGAGGAGTATCGTTCTGAGGAGTCGCTGCCGATGCTGGCGCGTTTGATGTCGGCGCACCACGGTTTTGAGTGCGTGGTTTTGTTCAGCCAAGATGCGGAAACCGGTGAGGTCAATCCGAACAACTCATCGAATATTCCTGGATTGGATTTGATCGACGACGCTGATTTGCTGGTTTTGCTGCTGCGCTTCCGCGAGCTGCCCGATGAAGACATGGCCAAGATCATGAATCATGTCGACGCAGGCAAGCCGTTGGTGGGCATGCGCACCGCCACTCACGCATTCAACTACAAGAAGAACAAGCAAAGTTCGTATGCAAAGTGGACGTGGAACTCCAAGGACCCAGCCGGTGGTTTTGGCAAAGCCATTTTGGGTGAAACGTGGGTTGCGCACCATGGTCATCATGGGAAAGAAGCGACGCGTGGCGTCCACAACCCTGACCTTTCCGATCACTTGGTTCTTCGCGGCGTAATAGACGTGTTGGGCACCACCGACGTCTACGCCATTCGCGATCTGCCCGCCGACGCCCAAGTGCTGCTGAATGGTTCGGTGGTGGATGGCATGACGCCAGATGCGCAGCCGGTCGAGGGCGACAAGAACAACCCGATGCACCCCGTCGCTTGGTTGCGGCAGCGCGAGATTGAGGTCGATTCCAGTCCCACCGTTCAGCGGATTTTCGCCACCACCATGGGCGCGGCAACCGATTTTTCCAGCCACGATCTGCGCCGGTTGTTTTTCAACGCCGCATTCTGGACCTTGGAAATGGAGAATCAAATCCCCGCAGCTGGTTTGAAGGCCGACATGATAGGAGATTGGTCGCCAACCAATTTTGGCTTCAACGCATTCCGCACGGGATTAGTCCCCGCCGATCTGCGTTAGGTCGGCAAGGGGGAGTGGATCAAGGTCAGCCACGCAACTCCTCGGCGACTCCATCCAAACGCGCAAGTCCTTTTTTGTCGCAAAGACTAACGAGAATGGCGACCAGGAATCCGACCAGGAAGGATGGCAGCAGCACATCCAGCGCGGCGAGGTAGCCCGACCAAGTTTCCAAACCGGCGCGATTCAATAACGTAGGCACCACCCACTTAAACAGTGGAATGCTCAGGAAACCCGCCACCATTGCAGCTTTGGCGCCGAGCGCCGTCAACTTGGACCAGCAAAGGCTAAGTATCACCGTTGGGCAGAAGGTTGCGGCAATGCCGGACCAACCGAAGATGATGGTCCAGAATACGCCGTTCTCTTTGTCGTACATCATGATGCCGATGCCGATCATGAAGGACAGCAGAGACAGGGTGAGCGTCACTTTGCGGGTTAGGCTCATCAAGCGCTCATCGCTCATATCTGGGTGCTTGAACTTTTGCCAATAATCGCGCACGCCCGCGCTGGAAGCTACCACCAGCAAGGAATCGATGGTTGACATGATCGCGCTCAAAACCATGGCGATGAAAATTCCGGCGAAAAACGCGGGCAGCAAACCCTGCGCCATTTCCGGCAAGATGTTATCCACGTTGCCACCCAAGGCGTCGGGTTGGTAGATCGCCCGGCCAAAAACGCCGACCAAAACGGCACCCGAATCGGCAAGCACGGTCCAAATCCCCGCGGTGATCGTTCCGGGAAGGATTTGCTTTTCATCCTTCATCGAAATGAAGCGCACAAAAACCTGCGGCGAACCCATGAAGCCAATTCCAATCGCGGCCATGCCCAAAATAGAAACGATCGCCGACGTATTCCAAGCGCCGCTGCTCGGGCCATCCGTTCCCGGGCCATGCCACGACAACAGATCCGGATCGATTGCCGTTAACGCCGTCGATACGTCGGACAAATTGCCGATGTGACTTAATGCGACCAGCGGCAGTGCGACCAGGCCAATCACCATCAGGCTGCCTTGGAAGACATCGGACCAAACCACTGCGGTGAATCCGCCTTTGGTGATGTAAAGCATGACCACGGCGAAGCCAACTGCAGCGCCGGCGTAATGGTTCCAGCCGAGGAATGCGTGGAATGCGGTACCGGTGGCGAAGACTTGCGCGCCGGCGTAAATCGGCACAAACACCACCAATGAAAAAGCCGCGATCAAGCGCAAGGTGTGGCCCGAATCGCGCAAGCGGCTTTCTAGATAATCCGGAACCGTGATTGAGTCATAGCGATCCGTCAACCGCTTGAAGCGGCGTGCCATCAGTATCCAGGCGCCGCAAACTCCAAGGACTTCGCCGAGCACCACCCAAAATGCCTTGATGCCCACAGCGTAACCCATGCCAGTCAGGCCAAGCAAAAGCCACGCGCTTTCGCCGGTTGCCCGCGCCGAAAAGGCGACGTTAAAGAAGCCTAGATTCTTCCCAGAGACAAAATAATCGCGGGTACTCTTCACCCGCTTGGAGGCTAGATAGCCAATCACCAAGAGGATTGCGGCGTACAGGCCGACCGCCAGCAGTTTCATCAATTGCTCTAGGGTGATCTGGATTCTCCTATGGGAATTCGGCCCGAGCTCCGCATCTGGTGGCAGGAATTAGGCTGACTTCGACGTCCCCTACGAGTGTACACCCTCTGCCGTAACTTTTTCGGCGTTGGCATACGGGCTTCGTCGACGCCGAGGGCGGCAGAGCTCCTTAAGGAAGCTCAATCAATTCAACAACGCCGAAAATTCCGGCGGTGGATCGACCTCAAACACCAACGTCTCCCCATTCCTCGGCGACGGAATTTCCAAACGCAGCGCATGCAGCCCCATGCGTTGATCACCATATCCATAAATACGATCCCCCACCACTGGGTGCCCTAGCCAAGTGAGATGCGCGCGAATTTGATGCTGCCGTCCCGTTTCGATTTGCACCTTTAGCAAGCTGCGCCGTTTCGTTGAACTCAGCGTTTCAAAATGGGTGACCGCGTGCTTGGCTTCGGGATGGGCGCCGACCACTGCCCGGTTGTCGCGTTGGTCCATCCGCAGCGGTTGATCAATGGTGCCCGCACGCTCCTTTGGCCGACCTTCGACGATCGCCAAATAGAATTTCTTGGCCTCCGTCCACCGCGCGGTCACTGCCATATGCGCCTCACGGGTGGTCGCAAACAGCAACACCCCCGAGGTATCCCGATCCAGCCGATGAACCGGCCCCAGCCATCCAGCACGACGAGTTCCCTTGGTCAGTTGCGTACGAAGTAATCCCAATGCGTGGCGCGGTCCTTCCTGGGCAGAGGCAACGGAAAGTAGGCCGGCGGGCTTGTTGATGGCGACCAGGCCAACATCTTGAAACAGGATGGGCAACGACGCCGACCCTGCAACCGGCCCTTTGCCAATCGCCGACACCACCACCGCATCGCCGACCTCCAACACGGAATTCGCCTTGGAGACCGTTACGCCATTCACCGCAACACATCCATTCTTCAAGCGCAGCTTGACCTTGTTGCGCGACATGCCGTCGAGCTTGATCAGGAGAAAGTCCAGCAGGCTTGCTGACTTCTTTACCTGGTATTGATTGGACATGATTTCCGTACGGTAAGTTCGATTAGAGTTTGGGACGTCGCCAATGATTATTCGTCTAATATATTGGCATGGATCTCGGGCCACTACCCTTATCCTTGGTTGTTGCTATTTTGTTTGGCGCACCCGCTGCAGGCCAAAACCCGTCCGCTCCAGAGCTTCAAACTGTTGGGGCCATTACTGACCTAGGCGAACATATCGGTGCTGCCGGGATTGTTGCGTCGACCGACCCAACGTTAAACGAGATCTACCTCGACGGCCGTCGCAACCTTTTCAACGGAATCTGGCAGTGGCACTGGTTTTGGACGGCGTTGAGCTTTGCCCCAGGCACAGGAACCTATCTTCAAACCTTCGCCAGCCAGTCTTATCCGGCAAAAATTCAGCACCTGTCCGTAGCCGACTTCCTACCTCGACCTGGGGACGAAATCCTAGTTGCTTTGGAAAACGGCGACGTCTTTGTCTACGACCAGAAGACCAAGCTGGAAGTCGCCAAGCTGGAAACCGGGATTTCATCAGTCACAGCCTTCACCCATCATGATTTGACCGGCAGCCCACTTCAAGAAATCGCCTTGATCGGGGATACGGGGCTTTCGATTTACTCTCTGGAATTGGGTTTACTCCATACCTTCGCTTCCGAATCAGGAGTGGACATGGTGATTGGGCAAATGGACCAAGACCCGGGATTGGAGTTGGCCATGACCTCCGGCCGCATCCTCGACCTAGCGACCGGCACGATTCAAACCCATTACACAGCCGGTTTCGGGTTTATCTGCCTGGATTTGATGTTACGCTAGGCCTGGACTCCCCAAGGAATCTGGAGAACGGGAAACTCTCCAATTTAGATGGCTCCATACGTTGGAGGCTTACCATCCCACCACGGCTTGAAGGGCAGTTGTTTTACCTTCAAGCCTATCAACAGTCTGCTGTGTCGAACTTGTTGACACTACCGGCCCTTTAGTGGGACACAGAACAGGGGGTGGCCTGCCCCTTTCTCTGTGCAACCAGCAGCCTTGCACAACGAGATTCTCTAAATGTTAACCAAAGCGGATTTGGCCTGCCCCCATTCTCTGTGCAACTAGCAAGCTGACACACGGCTTAGTTTTGCACCGGAAGGGTACTACTTGCCCAGCCCCAAGGACTAACATAGAGTGTGGTAATTCTTTGGGCAGGCCGATCGTGGAGATTTAAGACTTGCGCTTCTAACTACCCATTGACTCAATACTCCATTCTAGATTGAAACTCTCTCGCCTAGCAATCGATGCATGCTGGTCCCTGGCGTGCGCTGACCACCGACTTCGCGTTGAAGAGGTGGAAGCTATCTCCAAGGCACTAAACGCCTGGCTCAAAATTCCGGTTGATGAGACCGTGAGTCGACTACTTAGTAGTCAGAGCAAGCTGCCGGCACCAAGGCTTCTTAGGGATTGGGTTGCGCTGTGCAAAAGCAACCAACCCCAAGCACTGTTGCTCACCCGCAGCCTTCTCTTTGTGGCGCTTTCCGATGGCGATTTCAATGAGAAGGAAGCCGATTTAATTGAGGCCCTTAGAATCGCGGGCAATATCCCGCTTAATTTGTTCCAAGATGAGGTCCGGACAGCCTCAATTGCCATCGATTTACTTAATGGAGAGACTAGTGCCACGGGTTCCTGAGTGGTCATCTACTCGCCCCGTGAATGCATGGGAGCGAGAAGCATTTGAGAGGTTGCAAGATAGGCTCGACAGTGCCTATCTAATGGCAAACAACGTCGTCTTTCACCGAGACAAGAATGATTACCCAGAAGTTGACATTATCATTGTTGGCCGTAAAGACTTCTATTTAATCGATTGCAAGAATCTCGGACCACCTTACGCATGGACACCGCGGAACCTCCGCTTCGCTGGCAAAGAAATTCGCAATCCACTTCTTCGGCTCGGCGATGTGGCCAAAGTTCTCGGCTCTTCCCTAAGGCAGAACAACGGAACGGACAGGTTTTTGGGCTCGACCTTTGTTCTGTTGCCTAACGAGTCATACGCAAAACAGAATTTGAACGAGCTCCCTCGTGAACAACGGAGTCGCATTGGGACAATCAATCAGCTTGCCCGTTGCATCGAGGCAAATGAAGCTCGTTGGAGAGGACAGAACCTCCTGCGAGATCGAAGGAATTTCTTTGATGAGCGGTTTAAGCCTTCGAACAAGGTTCCAGGCTCTGCCTTTTCTATCGCCGGAAGGATTAATACTCCTGGCTTACCCGAACTATTCAACCTATTCCAGGTCTTTAATGGCGACGACAGACGTTACGCGGTCTTTTATAACCATCCGCCTCAAACCGATATTTCCTCAAGTCTAGTAGACAATCGTGAGGGGTCCGCTAGCCGCAATCTAGATGAACTCCCAAGAATCCGGCTTCTGCCAAGATTCCATCAGATACCAAGTGATGGCCGCAGTGGGCAGTGGATGCTCCTCAACGCTGCAAATGTTCATACTTTGCCTGATTTACTTGCTCGGCTGGCCAATACTGAAAACCGTGAAGAAACCCACCGCCAAGTAGCCACAATCTTTTGTGACTGGATCTCCCTTGTATCTCAAGTGCACGGACTTGGCTGGGGCCTCCGCCGTCTGGAGTCCTTAGCCGCCATCACTCCT
>CAZMDZ010000046.1:2222-16528 GCA_964565175.1 uncultured Planctomycetales bacterium | reverse complement strand
CTCCTAGTTCCTTAGCTCAATCCCAAACAATTACTAGTGTTTCGCTTGTCGGTGTATTCGCAGGGGTTAATTCAGCCGACGGACGAGGTCCAAGCCGGGCTTCGGCCGTTCCTCAAAATTCGAAACATCATGAGCTCCAAAAAAATCCTGCCTAGTGGGGTTTTGGCTTTCGCAATGCCGCTGCTATTGAGCATGCAGGCGACGTCGGCATCGGTGCAACAGGCGGAAGATTCTCCGTGGAAGTTTTTTGGCGACGCACGGCTTAGACATGAGTCCAATGACTTGATGGCGCCGGCACCCGACCGGCACCGCGAGCGTGCTTTTATCCGCTTGAACGGGATTTACACCTACGCGGATCATTTGGAGATGGGCGTGCGCGCGACGACGGGTAGTGCCGACAACAATCACCCGTGGTTTGATTTGGGTAGCAATGGCTTGGGCAAGATTGGGTTTAACATCGACCGTTTGTATTTGCGCTATGAGCCGGAGTTGGTTGCGGGCAGCACGGTTTGGTTGGGTAAATTTGGCAATCCGGTGAAGCGCAATCCGATTTACGGGGATTTGGTCAACGATAATGATGCTCAGCTCGAAGGCGCGGTTTTTGAATGGGAAGCCGGTGACCTGGGTGCGTTTGACAGCAGCAAAATTCAGGCGGGCCAGGTGGTGGTGCTTGAGCAGGCTGGGGGCGAAGAATCGTCGTACACCATGCTGAGTTGGAATGGCGTCAATCAAATCGATGATCAAGCCAAGTTTGAGTTGGCCACGACCTATTATTTCTTTGGCGATTTGACTCCTGATGGTGGTAGCCAGTTTTTGAATAACAGCAACCATCGCACTGGCGGGGACTTCACTTCAGATTTCGGCATCCTTGAAACGATGGCGGCGTATCACATGGAGGACTATGTTTTCACCGGAGAGTACATCAAGAACTTCCGCGCCGCGGATGGCGTCGGCGAGAACGGTTGGGCGTTGGGTGCGTTGATGAAAACCAAGCACGGTAAGTTTTACTACCAATACCAGGTGCTTGAGCAGGATGCCGTCCATGCCTACTTCGCCCAGGATGACTTTTTGTACCCAACCAACCATGCCACTCATTTGGTCGGTTGGAAAAAACCGCTGGCGAACGGCATGTTGTTCCACGTTTGGGGGATGGCGTCGAAACTGGACGAGGACTTTGGCGCGCCCAATGAAACGGTGACGCGCATTCGAATCGCGCTTTCGATTTACTTCTAAGACTTGGTCGCGTCCCAAGTGATCAACCGGTCGAATAGGCGGGTGGGGAGTAGCCGGTTGAGCCACGCACCAATCTTTGCATCGGTGCCGATCAGGTAGCGTGCTTTGGGTTTGCGCTTTTGCAACGCGGTGGCGACGACGTCCGCAACGCGTTGAGCCGGAATTGCGCGTTTTTGCACCTTGGGCAGATTGCGGCGCATGCCATCAAGGAAGGGCCCATAGATCTGACGGAACTGCGGCGGGAAGTTCCCCTGCATGCGGTCCGCGCGGTCGGATGATCGCTGCCAAATCGGGGTGGCGATGGCGCCTGGCTCGATCAAAATGACGTCGATACCGTGGGGGAGCAGTTCGCGGCGCATGGCATCGCTCATCCCCTCCATCGCAAATTTGGATGCGTTGTAAGCACCCACCAACGGCGTGCCGACGCGACCGCTGATTGAGCTGACCATCAGGATCCGTGGTTGAGCGGGTGCTTGAGCAGAGACTTGGGCGGGGATTTGAGCAGGGACTCTGGCGGGGTTGCCATCAGTTTGAGCGCTGCCGACGGTGGGTGCGCTGCCGCCCTGATTGTGGCTGGTCGCCTTTCGCATCAACGGCAAGAAAGTTTGAGTCGACGCCAGTGCGCCCGTGGTATTGACTTCCAGTTGCTTGCGAAACCCATCCAGCGGTAGAAACTCCAGCGGTCCAGGGACCACGATTCCGGCATTGTTGATCAACGCATGCAGCCCATCCTCACCGCAAAATTCTTGAGCGACCTGAAATCCGGCACTCAAGTCGTCGGCCGAGGTGACGTCCAGCTGCAAGGGCTTCAACCCTGGACCAGTCGCCTCAACCAAAGCGTCCCCGTCCGATTCGCGGCGCACTCCAGCCAAAACCGACCAGCCACGGCGATGCAAATCAATTGCGATGGCACGGCCAATGCCAGTCGAAGCTCCGGTGATAATCACATTGGGCATGCCGAAGCATAAGACACGCCGCAACTGACTCAATGGGCGAGCCTGTGTTCCGTGTAACAAAAAGATGTCGCAGTTGATTTAGTCATTCAACGGCAAGTGCCTTAACCTCCAAATTCGGCTTAATTCGCACTGGCTCTGCTGTGAGTTGCAGATCTGGGGCTTCCCTAAGATGTGCACATGACCTCAACACCGGATCAAGTTTCTGACACCTCTGGTTCCACAGAGATCAAAGTGATCTCCCTACGCCTCGCCATGCCGCGCGAGGTTGATACTGCCAAAGGTCCGCTGCGTACTGGAATGCTGAAACGCGAAATCGATGAAGCGGTGATGCTGCAAACCACCGGCTTGTACGGCGATGGCTGGGCGGACCTTGAGCACCATGGTCTAGAAGACCAAGCGATCTGCGCTTACCCGCTACAGCATTACGCACCGCTGGCTGCGCAAATGAACCTTGAGATTGATGGCGGAGCCTTCGGCGAAAACATCGTCGTCACCGGTGCCGACGAAACCACCGCGTTCATCGGCGATCAGCTTCGGTGGGGAGAAGCGTTGCTCGAAGTCACCAAGGCGCGCGCTCCATGCGCCACGCTCAACGAGGTCTGGAATTGTTCCACCCTCGCCGCGGAACTTGGGCGCAGCGGCCGCACCGGCTGGTACCTACGCGTATTGGAGCCCGGCATGGTTGAGGGCGGCAAGCGAATGGAATTGGTATCGCGTCAGGACGGTGCCCAAACAGTGCGGCAGCAATGGTTTGAAAAGTAGGGTAAGCTCGGAATAAGCCTCCGCTGTCCGCATCCCCTTCAATAAATGTCTCTCCTGCTCGCCCCGGTTCTGGCCGTAACTGTCGGTCTGTCCGCCGCTTCCGCGGTTTCATCCAGTGCCCCTCAGCTCCAAGCCGGTCCACAAGGACTGTTTCCGGCACCAACCCTGGTGAACCACGCCGGTGGACATGGCTGGACTTTGCAGCCCACCGCAGTTGCCGCCGACCTCACCGCCATGCAGTTTGACCTGCGTTTGGAATCGGCCGATGGCGAAATCCATCTGCTGCCGGCCGTCAACGGCACCGGGTTTTTGGTTTCCAGCTTCGGCCAAGTCATCGTCACTGAAGCAACTCACAGCGACGCCGTGCCGGTCAACCTGCGCGTGCTGGATCGTGGAGGACAGGTGCAGTTTTCTCGCCGCGTCGACGGCTTGACGGACCCAATCCTTTCTGCCGACGGCGACCAACTGGTGCTGCGCTCCCGCCGCGGCGTCGAGGTGCTGGACCTGCAGTCCTTCGAGGTCACCACTTACCCGCGCTATTTCCGCTACAGCGTCGCCGCCGACGGCACCTTCGCTGGTTTGGATTTAACCGACTCCGGTTCGTTGTTGATGGTGCATGAACCCGTCCCTTCGAACTCAACCGATTCTGCTCAAGAATCCGCAGCCCTGAAAGCCTACGCAGTGCCCAACGGAGTGCGCCGCATTGCCATCCAACCGAATGGAAACTTCCTGCTGCTAACCGCCGACCGCCTCATCGGCATCGATCAGGCAACTGGTAAATCAAACACCCTATTCCAGCTCCAGCAGGACGGAGAACTGCGCGACTTGCGAGTGGCCAATGGCTTGATTCACGTCGGCGCGCGGCGTGTGGATGGGGATAGCTTTACCGGCTTCCAGCTTTCACTGGATGCCGAAGGCAAAATGCAAAATCAGTCACGCGGCAACACCGCGGTCACGCCGCCCAATCATCAAACCGATGCCCAAGAACGCGGCCTGATCCCATGGCCGTTGGCGCCGAACTCGCAGCACCCAATCGGCAACACCTACGGCGAATACCAGAACTACGGTGGCTCGCCATACCTGCACCCCGGCATTGATGTGCTCGGCAACCACTACCAGCCGGTGTACGCGGTCGAGGATGGCGTGGTCAAGGCGGTGCTGACAACCAGCGGACAATATCATTGGCGCGTTGCCACAGGCCAGGCGGGAAGCGGCACCTCGCAAGGCTTCCTTTACGCTCACCTGCAGCAGTCGACGATCGCCGTGAATGTGGGCGATACAATTTCCAAAGGACAGTATCTTGGCGATTTGGTGCCATGGCCAACGTCCAACTTTACCCACTGCCACTTCAATAGTATTGAAGACCGCGGTACCCAGTGGAACGGCGATTGGCTGGTGCCGTACAACGCGCATTTGAATTTGGAGCATCGCGGCGAAACGTCGAAGCCGGTGTTTGAAAATGCGCGCGGCAATGATTTGTTTGCCTTCTGCCGCAACCAAACCTCGAACTATCGCGACCCGGGAAACCTGTACAACAAGATCGACATCATCGTTCACATTGGCGACAAGCTGGATTCCGGTTGGACCTGCTCGGTGCAAACACTGCGCTACTCGATCTGGCCGGTCGGCAACCCTGGCGCGCCGGTCGTCGACAACAAGTTGGCAGTCAATTTTGACATGGCGCTCGACACTTACGGCAGTGGCACCATCGATTCATTTTTGGTCGACCTGCTGTACAAAGAAGATTCCACCTGCAACACCAACGGCGATTACAACAGCCGCGAGTTCTTTCACATCATCACCAATTCCGATGGCAACCAAGTCTACGAAAGCAGTGATGAAGATGAAGCTTGGAACACCAATCTGGTTCCCAATGGTGATTACGTGATCGAGGTCGTCGCCAAAGACGCCGCCGGCAATCGCGCGGTGGGGCAGATGACGGTGACGGTCAACAATTAGGCAATTGGGGCTTGCGGGGAACGCCGCGCCGGCCAAGTCTATAATTCGTCGATGAGCACCCCGCCGAGCTTCGAGGAGGAACGCGCCCGTCTGCAGGCATTGGTCCTGGAGAAAGGCACGCGCAGCACCAAGCGCTTCTTCAACCTGGATCAGGCCGCCTACCGCGAAGGCGCGCTTTCCACCCGTACCAAGGAACTGCTGGGGCTAGTCGCCAGCACTGTGTTGCGCTGCGATGATTGCATCACCTATCACTTAATCCGCGCCCAGGATTCCGGCTTCAGCCCCGAGGAAATCCGCGAAGCTTTGGATGTGGCGTTGATTGTGGGTGGCTCGATCACCATCCCGCATGTGCGTCGGGCTTACGGTGAAATGGAAGAGCGCGGAATGGGTGGGGGGCCTGGTGATGGCGGCGAGGACGTCGGCGAATGAAACGGCCGCGATTGTGGTTACGGCGGCTGACGGTGGCTTTGGCGCTGCTGGTGATCGTTTTGTTGGCGCGAACGGTTGCCCAACCCAGTTTGCAAGTCGAAGTGGATGCGGCGGTGACGATTGAGTTGGAAGAAGCCCAACTCGCCGAACGCCTAGCCGCGGCCATTCGTTTCCAAACCATTAGCACCGGCGACACCAAAACCACCGACCTTAAACCCTTCCACAACTTGCTCGATTGGTTCGAGCAAACCTATCCAACCGTTTACTCCACCCTCGATGCCGAACGCATCGGCGCCAGCTTGATCCTGACTTGGTCCGGCTCCGATTCCGCGCTGACTCCAGGTTTGTTCATGGCCCACCTCGACGTGGTCCCGGTCGAACCTAGTACCGAGCAAGATTGGACCCATCCTCCCTTCGCCGGCACCATCGCCGACGGCTTTGTTTGGGGGCGCGGTGCTTTGGACGTCAAAAGTGGGGCGGTGGCGCTGCACGAAGCCATCCAGCAATTACTCGCCGACGGAATCCAGCCTGCTCGGACCTTGTACTTCGCATTTGGTCACGATGAAGAGGTCGGCGGCGCAGCGGGCAACGGCGCGATCGTCAACTGGATGACTGACCGCGGCCTGCAGCTGCAGTTTGTGGTCGACGAGGGCGGATTCATTCTTGATGGATTGGTCCCCGAACTCGGTGAGCAACCTGTCGCCATGGTCGATGTCGCCGAAAAAGCGTATTGCACCGTGCACCTCGTCGCCCACGGCGAGGGCGGGCATAGTTCGATGCCGCCGAGTAGTACTGCGGTCGGTCGGATTGCGTCGGCAATTCATCGATTGGAAAGCGAGCCCTTCCCCGTTGGCTTGCCGGAAACTTTGCGCGAGCAATTGCGCCATCTCGCGCCAGAAATGCCGTTTGGTAAACGCGTGCTGCTGAGCAATTTGTGGCTGACCGGCGGCTTGATCAAAAGAACGATGGCCGCCGATCCACGCGCGCGTTCGCTGCTGCAAACCACCACCGCCGCGACCATGATTGGCGGCGGCATCAAAGAAAACGTGGTGCCGCAGCAAGCCTCAGCCACGGTCAATTTTCGCCTGCTGCCAGGAACCCGTCCGGACGAGGTCTTGGCTCACGTCCAAAAGGTGATCGACGACCCAATGGTTGACGTCCGCTTAGGCTTGACGACCACGCCAGCGCCGCCATCTTCCGTCGACACAGCGACTTACCGCGCCATCGCCCGTGCCACCCGCGAGATCCATCCCGACGCAGTGGTGGTGCCTGCGTTACTGGTGGGGGCGACCGATTCCCGCCATTACCGTGAACTTTCGGACCAGGTTTACCGCTACACCGGGCTGCGCTTGCACCTGGATGACGTCGGCGGTTTCCATGGCACCGACGAGCGCATGCGGGTGGATTATTTCGCCGACGGCGTGCGCATCATGATGCGAATGATGGTCAATCTCGGCGGTCCGCTCGATTCGGCGGATTGAGTGGGGCGGTCAGGCTTCCGTGAAGCCGGGGGCGGTGCCCAGCCGGACTCCAACGCGAAACACTACGATTCAGGATTGCGCCGTTGCGATTTGACGTCCGAGCGGCGCTTTTTGGCTTCAAGCCGGCGACGGATCGAACCCCTGGTGGGTCGGGTTTTGCGGCGCGGTGGCGGCCGGTAATTTAACGCCCTTAACTTCTCGATCAACCGCGACATCGCCAACTCCTTATTCCGCTTTTGGCTGCGCGCCGCCGTCGCCGTGATCGTGATGCCGCTGGGCAGGTGATGCAGTCGCACCCCGGTTTCGACTTTGTTGCGATGCTGGCCGCCGGGGCCGCTGCCGCGCAAAAAGCTGTACTCGACCTCCTTTTCCAGGACTTTGGGGTCCGTCGACCAGCGCTGCGGCCGGGTTTCGGCAGCTGGTGGTTGCGCTTTGTCGTCTTCGGGGTCGGTGGGGGAATTCATGACTTGGGAGTGGCCCTATTCTGGCTTAGAATACCGGCCTCATGGTTCATAACATTGCAATCATTGGTTCGGGCCCGGCCGGTTACACCGCTGCCCTTTACGCTTCGCGTGCCGGTCTGAAGCCGGTGGTCTTCGAGGGCATGCAGCCCGGCGGTCAGCTGACCCTGACCACCGAGGTCGAAAACTTCCCCGGTTTTCCCGATGGAATCACCGGCCCGGAGCTGATGGAGAAGTTCAAAGCACAGGCTGAGCGCTTCGGCACTGAGTTTGTCACCTACCGCAATATATCGAAGATTGAAACCGACAAGAAGCCGTTTGTGATCCATGATGATTTCGGGGACAGCTACGAAGCGCATGCCGTCATCATTGCCACTGGGGCAAGCGCCAAAATGTTGGGCGTCGAAAAAGAGCACGAAATGATGACCCAAGGGAAGGGCGTTTCGGCTTGCGCCACTTGTGATGGTGCTTTTTACCAAGACAAGGAGGTCGCCATTGTTGGCGGCGGCGACACGGCAATGGAAGAAGCGAATTTCCTGACTCGTTTTGCTTCGAAGGTGACGTTGCTGCACCGCCGGGACTACTTCCGCGCTTCGAAAATCATGCTCGAGCGCACCGAGAAGAATCCAAAGATCGAGATCAAGCTTTGGCGCACCATCGACGAGATCCTGCAAGACGATGACGGTCGCATTCGCGGCTTGGCCATCGAAGACCCCCGCGACAACTCCAAGGAAGAGATGGAGGTGCAGGGTTTGTTTGTTGCCATTGGCCACTCACCGAACACTTCCTTCCTCGGCGATGAATTTGCCCGCGATGACGTCGGCTACTTGAAGCTGGAAAACGGCACCCGCACTTCGATCGAAGGCGTCTTCGCCGCCGGCGATGTGCACGACCCGGACTACCGTCAGGCGATTACCGCCGCAGGTGCGGGTTGCGCCGCTGCATTGGAAGCGCAGCGCTGGCTGGAAGAGAAAGGGATTGAGTAGTCCATCATTCCGCCGCCGGGTGCCAACTAGGTGACCGGCGGCGGAATCAACGCACACTCATGGACTATGCCTTGACCTCGACTTGGCGGTTGGCGGCAATGGCCGGCATATTTAAATTGACGAAGGCATTGCCGATTTGAGCCAATGGGTCGGCGTCGGCTGGCTTGGGGCCACAATTGCTCAGCAAGATGTTGTCGATATTGATCTCAGCCCACGGGCCGCCCTGTAAAGAAAGTTTGAGTCGTTCGGCGAAATCCCAGACGCTGGAAATCCATGGGCCATTGACGACGGCATTCAGAGAGGGCGAGAAGACTTTGAAAATCTCGGCAAAGCCTAGCGAGAAGAATTCGTCAGGGAATTCGGGGCGGAAGAGCCCGTGGCGATTGCGTTGGAAGTGAACCCTCATGTGGTCAAAGAGATCCCATAAAAAAGCGCCAACGCAGTATTCAATTTTGCCATTCGGGGAAATGGAAAGGGTTTCCCAATCCAAGCCTTGGTACATGATTGGCCCTTCCGTGTTGGGCGGATAGGTCAGAACCAAAGCCACAAATTGTGCCCAGCCTTCGGTCATTGCCAGGGCGTAGCTGGAGGCGGGTTGTTTGATGGAATGGCTGCCCAATCCATAAAAGTTGATCGGTGAGTTCCCTATCAAGGCATGGCCAATTTCATGACGCAAGGTGTCGCGGTATTCGCCCTCGGTGAAGCCATCTTTACGCATCACCTGAATACTGTGGAAGAGCGGGCTGTAGTGACTCCAGAACGGATCGCTGCCATCGCCGTTTTCCAGCGCTTCTCGATGAAAGATCAATAGGGGCCGAAGCGGGGAAATGAGGTCGACTCCTAATGAGGAAAGCTTTTGCGCGGCTTCAATTGCCGTTTCTTGAATGAATTCATCATCGGTGTAGAACTTCAGGCCACCGTTGAATTCATCTCGGACCATCGGCACGTTGTGAGTGCAAGGGACGGTCGGTCCAGGGTGTCCTTCCGGGTGCTCAGGGACTATATGCGTGCAAGGGACTGTGATCGGATCCCCTTGTGGGTGAATGACTTCCAGATGGATGCATGGGGCCTGCACTGGTCCGAAAAAGGTTTGCACGGTATCCCCATTGGGATGTTTGAGGCGGAATCCATGGGTGCACGGGATATTGACCACATGGCCATTCGGGTGTTCCACCTTTGGGTGCAAACAAGGCAGAGTGGTTTGGTCGCCGTTTGGATGGAGAAGAAAAAGTTTTGGGGTGTCAGGCATGTTGATTTAACGAGTGCCTTTTTCAACGCCTTTTTCCTAGCGATCCCCTCAGCGATTTTCGAAATAGTCCTATCGCCTTCTTTCTTCCGCTTCGGAAGTTAGCCAAACCCTGGGCCACCGGGCATCATTCGCCCTAGGGTTCGGGTTGCCACAAGCCGTACTGGGTGTCATCCAAAATATAGATGGCCCAAGTCCCCATTTCCCCCTGCTTGGTGGGAGGGTAGGCAAGAAGTGCGCCGTTGGCTTCTGCAGCTTTCACTGCAGCATGAATGTCTGCAACTCGGAGGTAAGTGCGAATGATCGGTTCTTCGTGAGCGGCCAGTGGTGCGCGGACACCAATCAAACTGCCGTCAGCGGCTTCGGCGACTCTCGCGGAGCCCATTTCGGCTAGAGCCGGGCCAAACTCCAAACCAAGAACTGCTTGCAAGCTGGCAACCTGTTCGTTGACGGAACTGCTGACGATTTCAACGTAGTGTATGGCTGGCTGCAAGGAACAGTGCCAAGCCGCGAAGGATTCCGGGTTGAGTTGCCATTTGTTTATTGTTTGACCAAACGAATTGCGTCGGCGATGACGACGTAGGTGCCGCTGCCGGAGTTGTCGAGGCCGATTAGTGTTTTCGTCCCCTTGGGCAGCCACTTGGTGGTGACCAAATTCCATTGGCCGCCGTTGTTTTGTTGATTGACGTTGGAAGTGGTGGTGTTGCCGTTGACCTGCCAACCGATTTTGGTGTTGGGATTGCGATTGCCGCCTTGAGGCCACCAGTAGTAAATTTTATAAGTCCCGGCCGACGGAATGTTGGGCCGCCAATAAGCCAGTGCGTAGGCGGTATTGGTACTTGCCCAGCGGTAATCCGAACCGTATTTGTCACCTGAGCTGGTGCCGGTGCTCCAATTGCCCGATTGGAAAATCGCCTGGTTGTTATCCAAGATGATTTCCGTGCCGCCACTGCCGCCGTTGATTTTGTCATCAATATCCTGACGCAAACTCGGCAACTGCGCATAAGCCAAATCCCCGGGACAGGCGGTCGAACTTACGTTGCGGTGGCCATAAATGGTGGTCATTGAACCGCCATAACCGGAGTACCACGCGCTGCCCAATGGATTGATGTTCTTCTGATCGCACTTCCACGCGCCCAGTTCACAAAACGCATTTTTCATCGACGTGGTCAGCGTTTGATTGTGCGGCGTATGAAAATAACCCATCATCGCCACGCCCATCGAACCACAGTTATACCCATCATGGGCGCCGCGAATGTCGGCGCCACCGCCGCGGCCTTCGAAAATATAGCCGTGCACATCAATCAAGTAGTTGTAACCAATGTCGCACCAGCCGCGGGTGTACATGTGGTAAGACTGAATCGATTTCACGTTCGACGCCGACGTCGACCAATTGGGGCTGTTGTATTCCGATGCGCCAGCTGTGTGGTGCAGCGCAATGTGAGTCACGCTGCAATAACTGGAGTTGCATTGCGGAGGATCTGCGCTCCAACTGCTCCGGCTATAAACACTAGGTTTCGGATAACCGCGTGCCGATCCCGACGACTTTGGGCTGGGTTGTTGGATGGTCGAGTCTTGCCAAGGCACCCATATGACATTCAATTCTTCCAACGCCGAAACATCCGGCAGGGTCAACCGCACCGCAAAACTAGCGGCGTCGTAATGGTGGGTGAGTGAAGATACTTTGCGGTCCGCAGCTAAGCCGACGGCACCTGCATGATCCGGACCTAAGTCGTGATCTTCGACGATCGGGTAAAGCGGACTTTGACCGCCGTCCACGTCGATCAACTGCACTTCGGCGTCGATCAATTCCCCTTGCCACCAAAAACCAACCGAGCGTATATCGAGCGGTGCGCCGATCAAGTATTCATTCGGCGTAGAGGTGCGGAAAACTTGCAAACCGGCCGCCGAAAAAGTTTCGTGCTGCAACTCCCATTGCGAATTACCAGCCAGACTTGCCGTCGTGGCGTCGGCTGGGGAGGGAGCCGGGGATTGAGCGTGGGTGGATGCGGCAGTTCCGAAAACCAATAACGCTGCGGCAAAAATGGCGGGGAGCGTCATGGAGCCAGCATAGCAAGCTGATTGGCGGCATGTTTGCTCAGCTCTTTGACTGCTGGTGTATTTTGGGTACGCGGTCGCAACCGCTGAATCGCAGACAGCGCGGCTTGATATTTCTTTTTCGCCTCCGCCCGTTGGCCACTGCGCCAGTAAACATCGGCCATTTGCACCAGCCACGATTCTTTGCGTTTGGCCCTCAAGCTAAGGCGTTTTAAGCGTTGGATGGCTTCGTCGCAACGGCCTAAGCGGCACTCCAAATCCACGGCGAGCAATTCCAGCGAGATACATGCGCCAAGTTGGGCGATGCCTTGCTCGGCGGTGGCAAGAGCGGGCTGGAGGCCGCGACTTCCCAGTTGTTCCAAGCACCGAGCGCGGAAGTGAAAATGATCCGGTTCGGCTTTGTCGAGATACTCAATCGCCCGAGCCATGGCGTCGGCGGCGGCTAGTGGTTGCTTGAGCGCGCGTTGGATGTGGGCTCGCAGCTGCCAGGCATTTGCTTTTTGAGCCGAGGTCGATTGAAGAGTGGACGGCGGTTGGGGTTGGCCCGGTTTTGCAGGCGGCCCGGTGATGCGGTCGAGGTTTTGCATGGCCAGCAAGCGCTGATGGCGAGCGACCAAATAGTGAGCTTCTTCTAATAGAAAATCCGCCGATTCGGCACCCAAGTCGCGGGCGCGGTTGAGGTCGGCGAGGGCTTCGGGCCAGTCTTGATGTTGCCGATAAAGTTCGGCGCGGGCTAAATAGTGGCGCGGGTTGGCGGGGTCTTGCTCAATACGTTGCCCGGCTTTGAGCAGCCGTTCATGAATGCCCTCATGAGCCACCGCCGCCTGAGTGGAGGCGAGCAGGGTCAGAATCAGGAGGGAGCAGAGGCGGCGCATCGGCTAGCGGTATGAGGAATAGTTTAGCCGATCGATAAGCTTGCTCATGAACCGCCTGGCTTAGGTGTGCTTCGCCAAGGAAGTCGGTGCGGTCGGCGTGGCGGTCAGTGATTAGCAAATAGCCGTTGGGATTTGACGCCGCCCACTTGGGGATTTTGCGCTGGTCTTTGCGTACGTGGATGCGGTGTTCCAGCCGACCAAGGAAGTGAAAATCACCGTGATACTTGCCGGCGTGCAGGATTGGAATGTCCTGCTGTTGCAGTTGATGAATTTTGTGCGCCAGCGATTCCACGCGGAAGGGTTCTAAGGTAGAAGAGGGCAAGACCAGCAAGGCTAGGCCGAGTACCGCTGGCATCCAATAGGGGCGGTGAACTTGGAACTGATTCGATATCGCGAGGGCGAGCAGCGGCATAAGCGGCACCAAATAGTGGGGCTGCTTGCCGCTCATCATGGTGAAAACTGCAAACGGCAACAACGCCGACGCCATCAACCAGCGCTGAGTTTGGCTTTGCAGGCTAGTGCGTAGTGCACGCCAAAACTTCGGCATCAAAGCCCAGGGAAGGAATAGCGCAAAAATGATGGGCAGGTACCACCACCACGGGTGATCGTGGGAGAAGCTGCTTTGGACACGCCCAGCGGTTTGGCCCCACAGGATGTCGTCGGCGTAGGCTTGGCCGCCGTGATTTGCGGCGGGGATGGCCCAGGCCAAGGCGATGGCGGCGGCTGCGGCAGTGGCGAGGAGCAGTTGCAGATACCAAACCCAACGGCGGCTGGGGTTGGTTCGCGGTAGTCGTGGGGCGAGCAAAGCGGCAGGCAGCACATACAGCAAAATGACCGGGCCTTTGCATAAGATGCCCAATCCCATGGCCAGCGCGGTGAGCGGCCAGCCGTCGCCTTTTCCTTGCCAGGCGCGAGTAACGGCAAGCCAGCCGAGGGCGGCGAACATTGCCATCAGCATGTCGAAGAGCAGCACCGTGGAATACAGCGGCCATGCCAAGGAGCCGACTAAAAGTGGGAGCGGGGAAGCCAGCACGGTGCGGGATGCCGTGACCGGAGCGGCATCGAAGGTTGCGTCGCTCTCGGCGTTGGCTGGCGGACGGATTCGCCTGAGAGGACGGTTGAGCTGGCGGCGGAGCAGCAGCAACAATCCAAAGGTGGCAAGGACCGCCAGCGCTGGGAGCAGTCGCGGCCACCAGGCGTTGACGCCAAAGACCTTCCAGCCACCGTTGATTATCCAAAACAGCAGCGGCGGCTTTTGCGAATAAGGCCGGCCATTGAGATGGGGGACCAGCCAATCCCCATTCAAGTGCATTTCCCAAGCCACCGCTAGGTAGCGGGTTTCGTCGAGCGGCAGCGGCGGCCGTTGCCACAAGCTGATCAGCGCCAGCAGCAAAATCGGCGCGGCATAAATCAACCAGTGACGTCGATCGTGGATCAAGTCAGAGCCACCGCTTGCCAACGCACTCGGATTGCTCATGCACTTGAGCGTTTAATCAGGTGGAGGTTGCGCAAGTAAATCAGCGTGCCGGTGCTTTGGCCGACGATGATGACTGGGTCGCGGTCCAGGACTCCGTACGCCAGCAGCATGAACGAGCCGGCGATGCTGATGTACCAAAACGACAATGGAATCACGCTTTGGCCGCGGCGCTCGCTGGCGATCCATTGCACCAAAAAGCGCAGGAAAAAAACGGCTTGTCCTGCAAATCCAAGCAAGGCAAGCGGGCTTTTGGCGCGGTTGAGGACATCGGCCCACCAGCCGGGGTCTTGGTCAAGGAGCAGCAATTTCTTCGACCTCAGGTTCGGCGTTGCGGCGCAGTAACCACATCACGCCCACCAGGTCCCAAATCCCCACCCAGGCAC
>CAZMDZ010000046.1:0-2212 GCA_964565175.1 uncultured Planctomycetales bacterium | reverse complement strand
TCTAGCACGCCGTATTTGGATTGGCCGCGGGTGCGTTCGCGGTGCGAAACCGGGATCGAAACGCTGGTGCCACCGGCGCGGCGGACCAAGGCCGGGAGGAAGCGGTGGATGTGGCTGAACCACGGCAACTGCAAAAACAGCTCGCGCGGGAAGATTTTGATGCCGCAGCCAGTGTCCGGCGTGTCGTCTCGGAGAGCGCGCCGCCGCAAGCCGTTGGCAAAGCGCGAGGCAAATTTTTTGGCACCGGTGTCGCGCCGGTCGACGCGGTGACCGATGGCCATCCACTTGGGGAGGGGTGCGGCCGCCGACGCCGAGGGCCGTGCACCCCATAGCTTGGGTAAATCAGCCGGGTTGTTCTGGCCATCGCCATCCAAGGTGGCAATCCATGGGTAGCGCGCCGCCCGAATGCCGCTGCGCAAGCCCGCACTTTGGCCGCTACGCCGATCGTGCCGCAGCATCCGCAGCATTGGGAACTCCTCGAGCAAAGCCGAGGTCATTTCTACCGTTTCGTCGGTGCTGAAGTCGTCGACCAGGACGATTTCAAATTCGGTAACTGGCCCAAGTGCGGCGACGATTTCCTGCAGCAAATCGCGCAGGTTCGGTGCTTCGTTGAGCACGGGTATGACGACGGAAAGCATGTATTGGGCAGGGGGGAAATCGGGCTGCTCGCTCGCTAGAATAGCGCGGCAGCGGCGAAATTTTTAGCGCCGATTCCCCCGCCCCATGTCGACTCTAAAGCTGCCCCAAACCCCCATTCTGGTCACCGGAGCTGCCGGTTTTATCGGCTTCCACACGGTTAGACGGCTACTGGCTTCGGGGTTCGAAGTAGACGGCGTCGACAACCTGACCGGCGCGGCTGACCCGATGCTGCAGCAGGCGCGATGGCGATTTTTGTCTGGTTTGCCGGGCTTTCGGCCGGTTGAAATGGACTTGGCCCAGGGTTCGACGGTGCGGCGCTTATTCGAGCAGCGGCAATACAACCAAGTGATCCATCTGGCCGCCCGCGTCGGCGTGCGCGATTCGGTGCGCAAGCCGGAAGCCTATCTGCAAAGCAACCTGCAGGGCTTCTTGAATTTGCTCGAAGCCTGCCGACGCGTTCCGCTGCGCCACCTGATTTACGCTTCGTCCAGCTCGGTTTATGGCGCTCGAGAAAGCGGACCCTTCGCCGAGAATTCGGTGACCGATCAGCCGGTGTCGTTTTACGCCGCCAGCAAGCGGTCGAATGAATTGATGGCCCACGCTTGGTCGGAATTGCACGGCATCGCCGCGACCGGGCTGCGCTTTTTCACCGTTTATGGACCGTGGGGTCGGCCCGACATGGCGATTTATCGCTTTGTTCGCGCAATCCTCAACGGCAAACCGATCCGGCTCTACAACCATGGGTGCATGCGCCGCGACTTCACTTACGTTGAGGATGCGGTCGAGGTGATCCTGCGCGCAATGACTGCTGCACCGAGTAAAACGCGGGTGATGAACGTCGGTGGTGGGCGGCCGGTCGAGCTGGGGCAATTGGTCGATACCATGGAGCAGGTCCTTGAGCGAGAAGCGGTGCGAGAAATGCTGCCGATGCAAGCCGGTGATGTACCGCTGACGTCGGCCGATACTTCGCGATTGCGCGAGGTATTGAACTATGTGCCGTCCACTGAATTGGAAGACGGCATTCGAAAGTTCGCCGCCTGGTTTAAGGATTATCATGGGTTGTCGCGCACCGAGCGAAAGCGCGAATTTGTGCATAAATGAAATTTTTCCTCTCCGCTTTTGGAGACCGCCAGCATGGGTGGTTCCGCTTATACACATATTTCATTCTTATTTTTCCGCTTGCGGCCTGTGGCGGAGAAGATCCACTGATGGCAGCGATGGAGGATAAATACGGGGTAGTGCTGCCCGATGAACCCTTGGTCGCAGATGTAATGAAGCTGCAAATGGATCCTGAGGCGATGGAGATTGTGTCGCGCTTTAATCAAGCGATGGAAGAAGATCCAGCTTGGTGGGTGAAATACTCCATGGAGTACGACTTCACCTCAAATGGCCTGGATGCCATTCCATACCACCCCAAGATGGGAATTAGCGAAGAGGAATATGAGGTCGTGATCGCCGGCTTTCACGAGTTGGATATTTACAAAGTCGGCGAATTTGATTTGTGGTTCGAACGGGTTGGACCGGACACGGTGCGCGTGCAGTCCCGAAGCTTGAACCAATACCACGGTGCAAT
>CAZMDZ010000045.1:0-16564 GCA_964565175.1 uncultured Planctomycetales bacterium | reverse complement strand
GGGCCCTTCAGTGCCGACAAAGGCCGCGGCATTCATGCTTGGAAAGAAGGCCTGAGCCTGAGCCACAAGTACGTGCGCCAATTAGAAGGCACTCTTTTGGTGCTCAAACCAGACGAGGGAATTGAGTTTCAAATTCTCGATCAAGATTCTCAACTCCCCCTAGTCGGTGCAAAAGTTGAAATGCAAGTCGACGTCGAATCCGAACGCGGCGGCGGCTTTTTCAACCTGCGTCGTTCGGCCACGGTGCCTGCCGCCATCGGCGAATCCGATGCCGACGGTAAGGTCAAAATCCCAGACCCAGAAGTCTCCAAAAACTACTCGCTCGAAATCTCTCTAGAAGGTTACGACAACCGCACCGTCAACCAATGGACCTTGCGCTACAACAAAAAGGTCTACATGGCGCGGCCCAAGGAAACGCGCATGCGCTTCACCCGCGCCGACGGAAGCCCTCATGCTGGAGCACGGCTTTGCTTCAATTGGGAACGCGTCATCGTCACCATGGACGACGATGGCTGGGCGGATCTACCGACCTCTGCCCGTTGGGGTTTCTGGGGTGTTCAATTGATCGACGAAGAAACCAAATGGATCTTCGACCAAGTGGATGCCGACCAAATCACCGACGGCGTCACCTTGACCACAGCTTTTGAACCGCGCACTGGCAAGTTGTTTGTGGAAGGCGGAGAGAAGGCCAACAACTTTGAAGTCGCCTCGTCGGGAAGTTGGAGCGGTTGGGGCGAGGAATACATGCCCGATCCGACTTGGAATGATGAGGATCTAGATTGGCTACCGATTCAAGAGAATGGCGAATTTCAGGTCGAGCAGGGCTGGCAGTCTGAAAAGACTTTTCTGCACGTGCGGCGCGCGGGCACCAAAGGTGTTTTGCTGAGCGAACAAGTCAACGGGCCTGGGCCTCATCAATTAAGTTTGGCGTCGGCAGCGCAGGTGACTTTGATTGTGGAATGCCCAACGCCAGAGATTTTGGAAGGCGCGACTTTGAAAGTGGAGGGTCGTCGGACCGATCAGGAAATCACCAAGCCGTTGGCTGAGGGCAAACTTGAACTGCGCTTGCCAGTAGACAAATTTCAAGTGGAATTAATGCTTGCTGGCATGGCCTACGCCTTCCCGTTGGGGAGATGCGAGGTCATCGGCAGTGACATGGAGCAAACTTTTTACTTTGAGGGTTTGCGTCAACTCACCGGCTCGGTTTCTGCGGCGGGCAAAGGCGTGTTTCCATGCAATGTCCGCATTCGTTCTAGCGATGGCTTTTACGCTCGGCTGGACACGGATCCGCAAGGGCAGTGGGAGCTGAAGGGGGCGCCAAACAAGAACCTGACGGTCGAGTACTACCCAGAAGACAACTGGTTGACGCCGGTCGATCGGCCCCGTTTTGAATTACCGCTTGGCATGAACCAGCTCAACACGGTACTAGGGGTTGGTTATTTGCTGCTCTCGCCAGGCGACCTCACCGATGACGAGTTGAAAAAACTTCGGGTGACGAGACGGCCTTTACCTGGCACCCAAACCTTTGGAAAGCGCAGCTACAACCGCTACAGTCGGCCCAAGGATTTGGACTTTAGCGCGGGTCCAATCGAAGTTGCGCTCGGCCCCTCGCTGGTCAACTTTCAGGTCAACGGATTGTCGCTAGCTGCCACTGAAATCGAAGTCGACGCTGGCCATACCAAGACATTTGTTCTGCAACCGATCGCAACCACAGCTTTGCGGTTGCGCCTACGAAACTTCGACTTCAATCTATGGGGCAGTTGGGGAGCCACCCCGATCGATGTCCCGCTGATGAAGGATTACCCTTCATTCAAGGTCATGGACGTTGGCGGCAACACTCATGCTGGGCAAATTGGAAACGCCAAACACCTGCTGCCCGGCCGCTGGAAAGTCTGGGTACGCGCTCCACTTTGGTATTGGGATGACTGGGGAAATGGCCAAATCGGCCAAGGTCGAGTGGAGTTTGAGGTCGACATCCGTGGGGAATGGCAGGACATCTGGCTGCGTACCGGGGAAGACCAAAAGTTGATCCGCGTGGACTGAATCGCAAAGATTGTTCACAGATTGGTTACATCTTGCGCCAGTTCGAGGCAAAAATCGGCTGCGTCTCATTTCGAGGCGTCGTCGAATTAGCCTTTACATGGCCTATTCAATCTTTCTGATGTTGGCACGCAATGTGCAACCCTAGATTTCGTGAAGCGGGATTCCATCCCCTCGTCTCATTTTATTCCACTCCACACCTCTTCCTTTCCCCTTGGAAGATCCCAGATTTTTTGGGCTTGGTTAGAGTGAGTGCATGGGGCGCACAGCTCGTAAAATGACCGGGCCCTTTTTTTATTGCCCAGCTGGAATTTGAAGCAGGGTGTAAGCGGCGTAATCGTGAAGCAAGGGCTGTCCATTGCGGTTTCGCAAACCTAGGCCGCGGAGCTCGTGAACGAAACCTTCGCGTAGACCAGCGACTTCAATGTCCAGCTCTAACCCATCGGCGGATAATCTCTTAGGCTTGATGGATAAATCCTCAGCTTGCATTTCATCACTGCCATAGTTGCTGTGCAAACGGTAGGTGAAGCTACGCATCGTCCAAGAATCTAGGCTCATGGCGGACTTCGAATCCACGGGCTGGGTGAAGGTCAAGCGGAAGCCGTCAGCGGTGGCTTGCATGGTGTGGATTTCGAAGGGCATTTTGCCCGTCCACTGAATGCGCTCGAGCCCAGCAGACTTGCGCCCGAGGCCGCCCCAGCCGCGGTCGGTTCCGCCAACCAGCAACTCACCATTGGGAGCGAAGCGTACGCGGGTGATCCCAGAGACCAGGCCGCGCCGGAACGGGAAACATGCGCCTTGCCAGGTGCCATTGACCTGCTCCAAGTGCACGCGCATCACCGAAGCTTGGTATTGGTCCCCCACAAACAGCTGGCCAGCGAAAGGGCCAAACTGTCCTTGGCTTTGATCCCAGGACATACCGGAGGCCGAACGCCCCATCTTGTCGTAAGGGAACCACACCGCCGGAAGCTTGAAGCCGGGGATTCGCTTAGCCGCATCCGGCATCATGATGCCGTCGGGAATGGGACCGGGATAAGGCACTTGCGACTGCGGCAGCTTTGCCGATTCGACCCCATGCGGATGACCATGGAAGTCACCTGGAGTCAGCAGCGACAGCTTGTTCATGCCGCACCACTCTCCTTGGTTATCGGTGTAAAAGACGTCGCCCCATGGGCTGACCTCGACGCCGGCCGGAGAACGCAGTCCCGCGCAAACTGGTTGGCCGACGCCATCCGGTCCGATTTTGAAAGCCCATCCACGCCAGTCGACCTTGCCGAATGGTTGGCCGCCGAAGGGCTTGTTGGTCGTGATCCACAAGTTGCCTTGGTGATCCATGCGTGGGCCAAAGTTGTACTCGTGGTAGTTGCCGCTGATTGCCCAGTCGTCGGAGACGGTTTCGAAGGTGTCGGCACGACCGTCGTCGTCACTGTCCTTGATGCGCACCACCTCGCCACGGGTTGCGGCGTAGACCCAACCTTCATGCAAAAGCAAGCCCAAAGGTTCTTGCAGACCGTCCGTCCATAGCCGGTAGCTGGGTTGCTCGGTGTAAGCGTTTTCAATCCACCAAATTTCACCGCGACGGGTGCACGCCAGTAGGTCGTGGTCGCCCATCGGCAAAATTCCGCCCGCCTCTACGTTAGCGGCCGACGGCGCGGCGATTTCGATGAGCTTGTAGTAATCGGCTTCGGTCGGCTTGTTGGCTTGCGCTTCGCCGGTGGCCTGCGCCTTGCCTGTGGCCTGCGCTTCGCCAGCGGTCTGGGCCTCGCCGGTGGTTGGCGAGTGGGCTTGCGCGGCAAGCGAATCGACCGAGGACAATGCCGCAGTGCAAGTAAGGAGTAGCGAAGTCAGCATTACCAAGTCATCCGCATCGTGGTTTGGGCGACGAACTGCTCCCCTTGAGCAACAAACGTCAGTGGGATTAGGATTTCACGATCCGCGCCATGGAAGCGCGGCAAGTCATCCTGGTTGGGGAAACGGAAAAGAACGTCGGCGGCGACTTTGCGGTCGGCCACGCGTAGGTAAACGTCGGTGCGTTGCTCGGGGCTGGTAACGCGGAAGCTGCGATCAAAACTGATTGCGCCCGGTGCGATGTGCGGCTGCCAGGTTTCTTCCACCATTAGATCCTTGTATTGGTAGCGGAAGGTCGGAATGCCTTCGGCGCTGCGGCTATGGCCTTTGTAACGCCAGCCGTCATACTTGCCGCCTTGCACCGGCCACGGCTCCATCGGATTGGTCAATACAGCAATCGCCGGACCTGCCGGCAGATCCACAACCTTGCCGCCCGCGGGTCGCTCGAGCTGACCGGCGCGTCCCTGCCAAGTGCCCTTGGCATTGATGAAATCGCCTTGCCAAATTTGACCGGTGCGCACGTTGTGCTGATCAAATGCCAAGCTCACTCGCTGCGGGAAGCCGACCGTGAGCACACGCGCGCTTAATCCTTTCATAAAGGGGCCGAAGTAAATCGGATGATCCTGCGGCACCAAGTCGTACTCGCTTTGATCAACAACCAAACCCTTCGGCAACGGCGCCGCGTGACCCAAGGAAAGGTATTCCCACAGCGCGTCAATTTGCCCGTCCATTTCGCCATCGAGCACGTGGGTGGCGGCGGATTTGCCGTTGAACCAGAACATCGGCATGCGCGTGCCGGGGCGCATGGTTGGCGGCGCCTCCATCCATTTGCGGAACCACTGCGGCTGCAAGCGTTCATGCATGTCGGATAAATCCGGACCTTGCACACCAATGGATGGGTAGCCGCCGGCACCGTGACAAATGATGCAACTCAAACCACCGACGCCCACCAGTTCCTGACCAGCCTTGGCGATTGCGGGATCAAAATCTTCGCCGGTCTTTGCGGTTTGGGGGTCACTTGGCTGCGCTGCGGACGGATTTTTTGCGGCTGCCGCAAGGGCTACAGCCAAGGGCTTGGATCCATGGCCAAACGCCGGCATGCGCGTATTCATCGCCGGGCGAATGCCTATGCCCTCTACCAACCCCTGCCTTAACCACTCCAACCTAAACTTCTCCCCGGCGTCACTCAGATCGGGCGGGAAACGCCCTTCGTCGCCGAGGTCATCGGTGGAAGTGAAGTACGCTTGCAGTTCCGCCGACGGACCGGCCAAGTGCCCGGCTGGTTGCCTTGGATCACGCAGGTCAGTGGCGGTGTGGCATTGCAAACACTGAAAGCGCTCCAATCCGCGGTGCATGATCTGCGTGGGCGACGGCAGCTTCGTCATCGAACTGCGCCCGGCAAGTACCCGCAAAACCGCATCGTGCTCGCCATCGGCAAAGGTAAAACGCGGCGCGATGGATTTCTGTGCCAGTAACTTGCCGCGGCTCTCGGGCGATTGGTTCAAGCAACCGGGTCGGGCGGCGTCGACCTTTTCCCAAGCGGTGGCGAATCGAGTGGGTTGCACACCCATATCGTCGTGGCAGTTGGCGCAATTCAGCTGCTCAAAATGCCGACGACCGCGGTCGGCGGCAGCGACGTCCACCTCCCACGCTTGGTACATCATCGGCGCGGGCGCAATGCCCCGGTGCCACAGCGCTTCGGCCTCTAGCGCGCGCCAATCGAAACCTGGCCCGGTCCATTTCACCGACAGTTCTTCGCCACCACCTTTTTCAAAAAAGCTGATGCGAATCGGATGGCGTCCGACCGGAAGTTGAATGGGCTCAGACTCCTTGTTGATTGGACCGTGAAAGCCGCCGTTTTCGACCAGCTGTTTGCCGCCAACCCACAAATGGGAACCGTCATCGGAACGAGTGGAAAAGCGGTACTCTCCAGCCTCGCGAATTTCGACGTAGCCCTCAAACACCAAGCCGTAATTTTCACGGCGAGTACCGTAGCGATGGTGCACCGTCGTGGCCACACCCACCTCAACCGGCTCGATCTGACTCCAATCAAAGGTGCCGCTGCTGGGCCAATCCCCGTGCTCGTAGTAAGAGTAGCGCAACCCAGGAACCTGGCGCACCTTGGCCTTCTCAAACTGCTTGCGCAAAACCCAAGTGGCAATGTCGGTGGCCTCGGCCGGAGTCAGCTTGGAATTCGGCATCACGCCGCTGGGCCTAGCCTTGAGCGGATCCAGCAACAGGTCGCGCAAACTGGCAATGCTGTACTTGCGCTCCATACCGCGACCTTGCAAGCGATCTTGGTGACAAGGCAAGCAGCCGACGCTTTCAAACAGCTGTTGACCACGCTCGGCCATCTTGCTGTTGACCTCCAGCGGTTCCAATACAAAAGTCCGCTGCTGGTAGAGGTAGTGAATCAGGTCGGTAGCGATTTCAGCGCGATCTTGGAACGACCGCTCCCCCATCACGTCGGGCATGCGGCCGTGACCGCTAGCCAAATTAGGTTCGGTCAAGCGCCCCATCAACCAAGCTGGTGCCACGCGATCACCGATGTCATGCAAGGCCGGCGCTTGGTGCGACCAAATCTGCTGATCCACGGTCGGCTCCGCTTGATGGCAGGACAAACACTGGTAGCGCGCGACGACTTCGATGTCACTATGAGCCGGTCGGTTCCGACCGCTTTGTGCGGGCAGGAAAGAAGCAATTCCGGCGTCGCCTTGCGCGGGCGGTAAAGAAGCATTTCCAGCCTCACCTTGCGCGAGCGGAGCGGCCAGCACCAGGGGGAGGAGCAACAACATCAAACCGTGAACTCCGTCCATTCGTTGGATGCCGACGAGGCGATCGCGGTTTCAATGAAGCGCACCCCACGCAGGCCATCAACCACACTCGGGTAAGCGTCTTCCATATCTTTTTCGCCGCGAATGGCGCGAGCAAAGGCGGTGTAAATGTTGGCGAACCCCTCCAAATAACCTTCGGGGTGGCCAGGCGGAATTCGCGTCAACGACGCCGACGCCTCACCCAAATAACCGTTCCCCGGCCGACGAATTTCGGTCGGCTTGTCCTTCCAAACAATGCGCAAATCGTTGGGCTGTTCCTGATCCCATTCAATACCGCCCTCGCTGCCATAAACGCGCAAGCGCAATCCGTTTTCACGCCCGGCGCAAACCTGACTGCAAACTAAGGATCCGGTCGCACCGCCATCTAGCTCAAACATCATCATTGCGTCGTCGTCGACTTCGCGTTGGTTGACCATGCTGCAGCGCCGCGCAAACATCCGCGTCATCTGCTGACCGGTGACGTGCTCAAGCAAGTTAAATGCATGAGTGCCGATGTCCCCCAGCGCACCGCCCGGACCACTGCGCGACGGATCCACCCGCCAATCAGCTTGCTTTTGGCCATCCTTTTCAATCGGGTCCACCAACCAGCCTTGCAGGTATTCGGCGTACACCTTCAACACCTTGCCGATGCCGCCCGACCGCACCAACTCGCGCGCCTCGCGAATCATCGGGTAGCCGGTGTAGTTGTGAGTCAGGGCAAAAACCCGATCACTTTGCTCCACCGCCTGGACCAGATCGCGCGCCAGCTCACCGGAAATGGTCAGCGGTTTGTCGCAAATGACGTGGAAGCCGCGCTTCAAAAATTCCACCGCCGGACCGTGGTGAACGTGGTTCGGGGTGACAATCGACACCGCCTCAATCCGCTGGTCTTCGGGCAACACCGATTCGCCCTCAACCATGTCCTGCCACGTGGCATAGGCGCGCGCCGGATCCAAACCCAACTCGCGACCGGTCTCGGCGCTTTTCGCCGGGTCGGAGCTAAACGCCCCGGCCACCAGATCAAATCGATCATCCATGCGTAACGCGATTCGGTGCACTGCGCCGATGAAAGCACCAGGCCCACCGCCGATCATTCCCATGCGAATTTTTCCGGACATGCGGCGATTGTTCCATTTCCGCCGTGCTGTAGGTAGCAAAAGGATCGACTTTTAGCGATTGATGCTAAGTTGGAAAGCCTTTTGCGGTCATGAACTCCCTCCGCTCCCCACACCCAATTTCATCGGCCGCACTGCAGTGTTTGGCCGCAGCCCTTTTCCTTTCTGCGCCATCGATGGCACAAAAAACCGGCGGCAGCTGGAAGACGTTTCACCAGTGGAACGGCACCGCGGCTGAAAGTTCGCTAGGCGCATCGATTGCGTCCGCGGGCGACGTCGACGGGGACGGCTTGGCCGACGTTTTGATCGGTGCCCCACATGCCTCGCCCGGCGGCATTGCCGGTGCTGGTTTTCGACGGCGCGACTCAAGCGCTGATGTTTCAATTCGACGGCGACAGCGCGCTCGCTCATATGGGTCAAAGCGTGGCGCATATCGGTGACGTCAACGGCGACGGCACCGCAGACTTGCTGTTCGGTGCCCCGCACAATGATCCCGCTGGCGTGGTCGACGCGGGCAGTGCATGGCTGCGCTCGGGTACCGACGGCGCAATCATCCTTCAATTCGATGGCGCCGCCACCGGCGACTGGTTGGGCTACTGCGTGGCATCGGCCATGGATCTCAATGCCGACGGCATCGACGACATCGTGTTCGGCGCCCCTGGTGCGTCACCCGGCGGCAACGCTCATGCGGGTTCGGCCATCGCTTACTCCAGCACCGACGGCAGTCTGCTTCTGCAATGGGATGGCACAGAAGCCGGTGACTCCCTTGGTCATAGCGTTTGCGGCATTGGCGACGTCAATGTCGATGGCTATGCCGATTACATGATTGGTGCGCCGCTTGCCCAAACCGCCGGTGTTTATCACGGCAGTGCGTACCTGATCGACGGCCAATCCGGCAAGGTTTTGCGCCAGGAAGATGGCAGCGAAGACTTCGACTCGATGGGCAGCGCAGTGGCCGGTCTGGGCGACATCAACGGGCTTGGGCTTGAGCTTGGAACCGGCACCGGCTTGCTGGAAGTTGCCTTTGCAGCCAGCGGCGTTTCGGCCGGCGGCCAACCCGGCGCCGGCACCGTCATCGTGCACGGTATCGAGCCACTGATTTCCGCTGACAGCGATTCGATCGTCACCTCCACTGGCGGCACGGTCAATTTCTTCCTCGATTTCCCGGCCGAGAGCGCCGGCCACGATTTCCGCTTGTTGGGCTCCCAAACGGGTTTAGGACCGATCTTCAACGGCGGCATCTACATTCCACTCACGCCCGGCGACCAGGTTTGGCGATATATGACTGAGCCGGTCGCACCCGCCTGGTTCACCAATTCCATCGGCGTGCTCGACGCCAACGGCGACGCCAACGTCACCATGACCGTGCCGATTGACGAAGGTCCGTACTTCTTAGGAGAGACCTTTTACTTCGCCGCAGTCACTTACATTCCGCCAGCATCGCCGCTGATTTCTTCGGTGGCCGTCAAAGTCGAATTCCTTCCATAAATGCACCGCATCCGCCAATCCCTCGTCGGGCTTCTTGCCCTCATCTTCCTCGCTGCCAACGCGGCCGCCACCTGGTCGATTTGCATCATCAATACCCGCACCGGAGAGATGTGCGTGGCGTCGGCGACGTGCGTGCCAGGATCGGACTTGATGCTGTGGACACCGATGATGCTACCCGACGTCGGCGTTGCGGTTTGCCAGGCGGCGTCCCCGCAAGAGATGAAGGTGACGATGCAGGAGTACATGCTGCTGGGTCATTCACCGCAGCGGTTGAGCAAGCGAGTGGATAATAAGTTCGGCAATGTGGGTGCGCGGCAATACGCGATCATCGATATGGAAGGGCGTTATTTGGTTCATACCGGTGACACCAATGGTCCGTGGGCGGGTCACCTAACCGGCCAAGTCGGCGACATGATTTACACCATTCAAGGCAACGTGTTGGCCGGTCAAGCGGTGATCACCGAAGCCGAGCAGGCGCTGTTGAATACCCAAGGCGATATGTCGCAAAAAGTGATGGCGGCAATGGAAGCTGCCATGTCGATGGGCGGCGACGGCCGTTGCTCGTGTGATGTGCGCTTCCCGGATTCATGTGGAACTCCACCACCGAACTTCTCGCAGACGGCGACCATTGGTTACATCGTCATCGCCCGCCCGGGTGATTCGACGGGTCCATGCAGTGGCAGCGGTGGCTGCGCCAACGGCGATTTTTACATGCGCCTCAACGAGCCGAACCACCTGCAGCCCGGTACCGATCCGGTGATTTTGTTGCGTCAACAATACGACGCTTGGCGGATCGCTCAACAAGGCAAACCCGACGCCTTGCAGTCGCTGGTGATTGCAAATACCAACACGGTGAAGCCGGGCGATGGCGCGGTGGAGTATTGGATTGAGCTGTATGACCTTGAAGGCGTCGGCATCAATCATGGTGGCGCAACGGTGACGCTGGAGCATCGCCGCGGTTCGGCGGGTTTGGCCAGTTTGCAGTCGGTCACCGATCATGGCGATGGCAGTTACACCTTGTCGGTGCTGCCGGGATCGCAACCGGGTTTGGATGAATTTGCTTTCCGGGTGGATGATGGAAGTGGCTACACCGCGTTGTTAATGCCAGCGCAAAAGCTGATGCATCAACCGCCAACCGCCGCGCCGATTGGCGTCAGTGCAGGCGTGGGTGGATTGGCCGCCGTCGACGAAATCCGGGCCGCGCATGTCAACGATGATGGCTTGCGTGTATGGATGATTGCCGAGGACGGCCCGAGTGGTGGTGGTTCGGGCAGTGGTGAGTTTCAGCTGATGCGCGCCGATCGCGCGGCGGTGGATTTGCCGTTCAGCGCTGGCACGATTGAGGTGATCGAGAACTCTGATGCATCGCGAATCGAGTCGCTGTTTGTTTCGGATGACGAGTTGGAAATGACCTTGTCCGCGCGCAATGAGCTGGGCGTGGAGTCGGTTTACACCAGTCGTCGCGGCAGCACGTCGGAAGACTGGGCTGAACCCAAACCCGAAACCGAAATCAATTCAGGCTTTGGCGAAGGTCGGCCGTGGATCAGTCAAGACGGCTTGCAACTGCTGATCACCTCCGGCCGCGATGGTCAAAAGCGCCTCTATCGAGCGACGCGTTTGAACACCGATTCGATTTGGTATTCGCCGTTTGAAATGACGGCGATGAATTCCGCATCCACCGGCGGAAGCGGTAGCAGCGAAGCGATGTTGACGGCGTTTGATACCCGCGTCATCCACTCCGCCGCTTACACCAACCGCACCGGCCTGCGCAACGGCGACCTCAACGCCGACGGCAGCTATGCCCCTCATGGCTTGATGCCGGGTGAGGCTGTGAAATCGGTTGATTTGTGCGGCGCGCTTGTCGATGGATCCGTTGTCTGGCAACTGCACCCCGCCGCAATATTCGGCAATGGAGCCGCGCAACTGCGTCAATGCGCGGTCGCCCAACAAAGCTTCACCGTCGCGCCGACATCGATCAGTGCTGCATCAGGCGGCACCTTGCAGTTCGACTTATCCGCAGGTTCAAGCTTCGCCAATGCAACTTATGAAATCCTCGTCGGCAACCCCGGCGCGGGTTTGAAGTGGAACGGCCACATCCTGCCGATTCGCCCGAACTGGGATGCAACTGGCTTGATGCATGCGTTGATCGCATCTGGTGATCCCAACTGGCAGCAACTGCGCGGCTCGCTTGATGCGAGCGGCAACGCGTCGGTTACGCTCAACCTTGCGGCTGGCGCAATTGCCAATCCAAATCTAATTGGCACAACTTTGGCTTTCTGCTTCGCCGCAGATCCGACGGGCAACGGTTTCGTCAGTCAGGCTGGTTGGGTGGAAATCACCCCTTAGACCGGACGAAAGATTATTGGGGAAAAGGCTGACGCCTTAGCGGTCACTGGATGAGGATGTCGGACTCATACTCATTCCCCACCCAATCCACCCGCTTCCAATTCTTCGGCGGCAGCCAAATGTCACCCAAGTCAACGTCGGTGGTGACGCTTAGGGTTTTGTCATAACTAAGGAAGTCATTCCAGTTCATCGACAGTTCGATGGTGGGTTGACTGGGGTCGAGGATGAAGACAAAACTGCCGTCGGCGCGGGTGACGATTTCGTCGCCGCGGGGTTGGTCGATGATGGTGTTGAGGTCGCCGCCGCGGGTGGCCAATTCGGTATACCAATCTTCGGGTAGGTTTTGCTTCGAGCGGAATCGGCCGCGGATTTCATGGAACGGCGGCATTTTGATCAGCGGCCGACGGTCTTCCACGCGGCGCCAGGGCGTGTCGAACAGGACTCCCCAATATTCAATTTGCAGGTAGTACCAACCAGTTTCCGGCAGCCCGGTCAACTCGATCTCGCCAGTTTTGTTTCGCACCACCGCGTCCACCCATTTGTCGTCAAGCAGATCGCGACTGGCAGTGATGCGCAAATCCTCCTCGTCGGCGTCCTCTAAATCTTGCGGCATCTTAGGTTGCGACGCCACCATCACCCGCGCGCCCAAAAACGGGGCGCCGTCAGCTTTGACGATGCGCGGGTAAACAATCACCCCAGGATCTGCCTCAATCGTGGTGGTTGTGGCATACGCACTCAAAATCAAATCGCCCGAGTTGACGTACCCGCGGTGCCGCCAGCGGATTTCCCCGGCGCCAAATGGAACCGATGCAAAGTGGATCTCTCCCTTTGAATCGGTTTTAGCCTTTTGCGCATAACCACGGTAGAAACCATTTTCGCGCACCACAGGTTTCACCGGTCCCCAGAAATCAACCACGCAACCGCCGTGAAATCGGCTGGGGTCGCCAATCTGCAAGCGAACTTCCGCGTCCGCGACTGGATCGCCGCGGTGATCCACGACGCGCAAAGCAACATCGCGCCCACGCTGCATTCCAAATTTAAGATTCGCTGCTTCGCCCGCCGCGCTGACCAACTTCGATTGCAATTCCAATCCCCTTCCCCACACCCCTATTTCCAAATCACCATTCTCCGGCATCCCAATCAACTCGGCGACGCCATCCTCCCCCGTTCGAGTCATGGCAACGAACTGTTCCCGTTTCGGAACCACCGGCCACAAGTCCTGACGCTCCCCTTCGCGCGCCGCCACCCAACACCCCGCCACCGGATCGCCGCTCGCATTTTCCACTCGCACCACAAATGCCGACGCCCCCGAGGACGCCGAGGAGGCCGAGGAGGCCTTCCGCTGCTCACTTAAACTCGCCATCACCGTCGCTGAAACGTCGAATGGCGAATCAATCGCATTTGGCGCCCCTTCACCGAACCCTTGCGCCGACGTCAGCGCCTTCGACGAATCCAACCCTCCCTCGAATCCAATTTGAATATCCAACTCCCCCGCCTTAGTGGATTGAACCAAAATCCAGCCGGTCAGGCCAATCAAAATTGTCGCCACGAATACGAGCGGCACTTTTGAGCGGAACAGCATGAGGGTAAGTCTACAAATCTCATGCCGACAAGTTTCATGCTAAGAACCGCGAAACAACCGTGGGCATGGAAGCAAAGCAGGTTTATGGACTGAATGACAAGGCCGCCGGTTTTCCGCCGTCGGGTTCTTTCCCATTTACCGAGAAAATTGTGGGCTACACCCTCATTGAAAAAATCATTGCCAATCACTGCGACCAGGAAGTCAAGCCGGGAGCAACCGTGGACATGCGCGTTGACGTGCGCGCGGCGCGGGATTTTGGCGGCGCCAATGTGGTGAAGAATTTGAAGGCGGCCGGCCTGGGGGTAGATGATCCGGCGAAGACGATTTTCACCTTCGACTGCAACCCTGGCGGCAGCGATCAGGGTTACGCCGCCAACCAGCAAATCTGCCGAGAATTTGCACGCGAGTCCGGAGTGGTGCTACGCGACGTGACGCAGGGCATCGGCACCCACGTGGCGATGGAAGACGGCTGGGTCGGTCCAGGCACGACCTTTGTCAGCACCGATAGTCATGCCAACATCATGGGTGCCGTCGGCGCTTTTGGGCAGGGCATGGGGGACCAAGATATTGCTTATGCGTGGAGTGCGGGCAAGGTTTGGTTTAAGGTGCCGAAGTCGGCGAAGATTGTTTTGAAGGGCACGCCGGGGCCGGATGCGACGGCCAAGGACATAGTGCTGAAGATGTTGCAGAAGCTGGGTGCCGGTGGTTTGCTGGGATATGCGGCTGAGATTACTGGCGAGATGGTGGATGGATTAGCGCTGGAAGACCGTGTCACCATTGCCTCGATGTCGACCGAGATGGGCGGAATTATTTCCCTGTTTGAGCCCAACCAGGCTGTGTTGGATTACTGCCGCGCTGCCGGTGGCCGCGACTTCGAACTAATTCAAGCCGACGCCGACGCGCACTACGACAAGGTAGTTGAAGTTGACGTGGACGGGCTCGGTCCCATGCTTGCGCGGCCGGGGCACCCCGAGGACACTGTCGCCATCGATGAGGTTGCCGGGCGCAAAGTGGATTCGATTTTTGTTGGTTCCTGCACCAATGGCCGGCTGGAAGACTTGCGCGCTGCGGCCAAGATCATGGCTGGGCGCAAGGTCGCGCCGGGCGTGGTGATGAAGGTGGTTCCGAGTACGCGCAAGGTTTGGCAAGCGGCGTTGGACGAGGGTTTGGTCAAGACCTTCATGGACGCCGGCGCGTTGGTCGGCAACGCCGGATGCGGCGGTTGCGCGGCGGGGCAGCTCGGTCAAAACGGGCCGGGTGAAGTGACGGTGAGCACCGGAAACCGCAACTTTGCTGGCAAGCAGGGCAAGGGCGAGGTCTACCTGGCCAGTCCGGAAACTGCGGCGGCAACGGCGGTTGCAGGTGTGATTTGCAATGCCAACAACATTCCGACGGAACCAGTGTTGTTTGAAATTGGTAGCGGATCGGAAACGAGTTTCGCAGAAGAAAAACCGGCCTACCAAGACGCTGAAAAACCGACGGTGATGAAAGGTCGTGCCTGGGTGGTGGACGTCGACAACATCGATACTGACATGATCTTCCACAACCGCTACTTAGCGATCACTGATTTAGATTTGATGGGGCAATACACCTTCGACAACTTGCAAGGCTGGGAGGACTTTGCGCAGAAAGCGCAGCCGGGTGACATCGTGTTGACCGGTTCGAATTTTGGTTGCGGTTCGTCGCGCCAGCAGGCTGTGGATTGTTTTGCTTCGTTAGGCGTGCAAGCCATCGTCGCCCAAAGCTACGGCTCGATTTACGAACGCAATGCCATCAACGCGGGCATGCCAATTCTGGTTGCCGACGCGGTGGCCGCCGGATTGAAAAATGGCGACGAGGTCGAAGTCGACCTTGCCGCCGGTTGCGTGCGTTGGAATGGAGGTCAGGTTCAAGGCGAACCGTTCTCCGAAGTGCAAATGCAAATTTTCCAGCGCGGAGGCTTGCTGGTTTAATCGCCAGCCGCCCTTATCAGCCCGTGAAAAAAGTCATTCCGCGCCTCGACGGACTGTTATTTGGCGTGGAGAATCACCGCGTTGCTTAGCGCATACCCCTGCGGCTTGATTGGGCTTTCGATGATTGCTTGCAGGGTGTAGCTGCCCGGTGCATGCGCCTCCCAGCCAAAACTGCACGGCGCGGTGTAAGCACCGGGAAGGCGTGGAATGCCGAAGGGGTGCAATCCGAATCCATTGATATGGGTTTGGAGTTCCGGGTCATTCGATAGGAACGGCGGCATGGCGAAGGTGGCGGTTCCGTACTCCACTCCGTCGTACACAAGATGGAAGGCGTCGGTGGCGTCGGCTTGGTGTGGAATCATGTACACGGCGACCGGTTCGTTGCTGCCCGTCGGGCTATCGATAGAAATGGTGATCGGTTTGCCGACTTCGACGTGCACCTGATGGCGGTGATCGTCGCCGGCGCTGCCGTTGACGCGCAGGATGGCAGGCCGTTGGTAAGTGATGGGGTCGATCGGTACGTTGCCTGCCCGAATCAACTCGTGAAAGGCGGGAAGAGTGGCGACAAATGCGTCTTGAATGCCACCGAAACTCCAGTTGTTGCCGACTTACGGAAAGTAAGTGGGCGATTGCGTCCAGCCGACCACATGAATGCGATTGTCGGCGCCGACGGCAACGTCGCGCACCATTTCACTTCCTTCACCGGGGAAGAAAGTGGTGTAGTCCACCCAGCGACCTTCGGAATCGACGCGAACAAGAATGCCGTCGCCGTAGCCGATGGTGTAAGGAATGGCGCCGGCGTCACTGTGGGGTAAGTCACGGAAGTCAGAGTACGAGTTGCCAACCAGGTATATGGCGCCATCGATGTCCCCGCGCGCCAATCGCCATGCACGGTCCACCCCCTTGCCGCCGACGTAACCGCAGAAATCGAGGCCGGTGCCGTCGGCCAATACACGACCTACCCAGATGTCACCGAAGGGATTGGTGTCTTCACTTCGATTGCCTTGGTATTGCAGATTGGGACCGACGGCAACTGGAAAGCTGGTCTCATCGGAGGTTGTATGACCGCCGACAATGGCGCGGTTTTGATCATCAAGTGTGATGGAAAACGCGGCGTCGGCGCCGGTGCCCCCGATGTAGCCGATGTAACTGAACTGGGTGCCGTCGGGTGAAAACTTGCAAACGAAAGCTTCGCCGTATTGCTGCCAGCCAACTCCCCAATCCTTTTCACCACCGTGATAAATCGGCGACGGGCCGACCACAAATGGGAAGGTGAGTTCATTGGAGTTGGTCCAACCGCAGGCGTAAACGTAACCGGCATCATCAGCGATAATGTCGCGACCATAATCCACATTGCCGCCGCCGATGAAGCCGGCGAAC
>CAZMDZ010000044.1:888-16767 GCA_964565175.1 uncultured Planctomycetales bacterium | reverse complement strand
GTTGCCGCGGCAGATCGGCTCGTCGCTGGCGTTGCCGCTGGTCATCACCAGCGCGTCGACATGTAAATTGCGGAACAACTCGATGTGCAACGGCGAGGTTGGCAGCATGATGCCGAGATCCAGGATGCCGGGCGAAACGCGCGAACTGAGGCCATGGCCGCGGCGCAGCGGCGCCAACACAATTGGCGAACGCGGGCCGAGCAGCAGCTCTTCATCATGCTTTTTCAGATGAGTCAGCAACTGCGCGGTTTGAATGTCTTTGACCATCACCGCAAACGGCTTGCGCGGCCGACGCTTGCGGGTGCGCAATAATTCACAGGCCACATCGCTGCGGGCGCAACATGCCAGCTGGAATCCGCCCAACCCCTTCAACGCAACCACGCCGCCTGTTTCTAAGGTGCGCTGCGCTGCGGAAATCGCCTCGAGCCCACTCCCCAACTCTGCGCCGCCGCAATCCACCGCCCACAATTTCGGCCCGCACTTCGGGCAGCAAACTGGCTCGGCGTGGAAGCGACGATCGCGCGGATTCTTGTATTCGGCTTCGCAATCCGGACACAACGGGAAGCACGCCATCGACGTTTGATCGCGGTCGTAAGGCAGCTTGCGCACCAACGAAAAGCGCGGCCCGCAGTTGGTGCAAATGGTGAAGGCAAATTGGTGGCGTCGGTCGGTTTCGCTAGCCATCTCGGCTTCGCAATCCGGACAGATTCGAGTGTCCGGCGGCACCAACGCATTCTTGCGCACCCCTTGCTCCGTCTCGCGCACGGTGAATTCAGGGTCGCCGACCAATTCCAGTTCATGGATCGCCAAACTAGTGACTTTGGCTAGCGGCGGCAGTTCACGTTGCAATCGCTCCGCAAACCGTTGTGGAACGCCGTTCTCCCCTTCTACCTCGATCTCCACACCGTCCGGCCCGTTGCAAACCCAGCCCGTCAACCTCATTTCGGTTGCAAGACGGAAAACCGTCGGGCGGAAGCCTACTCCTTGAACGATGCCGGTGCAGAGGATTTGAAACCTTTGCTTGGGCTTACTCACACTACTACTGTTCGCTTAACCTTGAGCCGTTCTTTGACCAGAGTGCACCAGGCATCCATGCCTTCGCCCGACTTGGCCGAAAGCTCAAGGATTCGGCAGTTCGGGTTAAGTGCGGTAATGTGTTTTTTAGCGACCTCGACGTCGAAATCGACGTGCGGTAAGAGGTCGGACTTGGTGATCAAGCAAACCGTCGCCCGCGAGAAAATCGCTGGGTATTTGGCTGGCTTATCTTCGCCTTCCGCGGCGGATAGCAACACCACTTTGAAGTCTTCGCCAAGGTCGTAAGAAGCTGGGCACACCAAGTTGCCGACGTTCTCTAAGAACAGCATGTCGACGTCCATGAATTGTGCCGCTTCCAAACCGTCGGTCACCAATTGTGCATCTAAGTGACATGCACCACCAGTGACAATTTGATGCGCTGGCCCACCTGCGGCGCGCAACCTTTGGGCGTCGTATTCAGTGGCGACGTCCCCGACCAGCACGGCGCAGTCGATGGTCTCATGAAAGCGCTTAATCGTCTGCTCCAACAGCGTGGTTTTGCCGGACCCCGGCGACGAAACCATGTCCATCACCAAAACCCCTTCGTATTTAAATCGCTCCCGCAGACGAGCTGCTTTGCGATCGTTTTCCTGCAAGATGCGTTGACGAACGTTGATGATTTCAGACATGAGTTTCAGTTGCGGTCGAAGCAGAACTTCGGCCCGGGGAAAGTGGGGAGGGAAATTGCTTGAACTCAACCGAGTCCAAATCTAGTTCTTGACCGCCTTCGATCAGGATCACGTTGCCGCAATCCGGACAAACGGGCAGCCAACTACCGAGGGATTCGTCTTTGGCTTGGTTGCAGTTGGAACAAAAGCGCCGCGAGGGGCACCAACGCACCAGCAAATCAGCCCCATCATGGCGTGTGCCAATGACGATGGACTGCCAAGCCAAATCCAACAGGGCCGGGTCTACAGCGGAACGATCGCCGATCGAAACCCGGACCTTGACCAAGCGTACACTTGCGCCGACTTGCTCCGAGGCGGACTCGATCGCGGAGCGAAAAATCTCGAGGGCAATGCCGGTTTCATGCATGTTGAGAGCTACCTTCCTCCCACCAGACGCACACCGGCTCCGGTGGATTCTTGGCTATGGGTTCATAACCCAAGTTGCGCAGAAGTTCGATGGTTTGATTTTCAGCTTCTGGAACTGCTGCCCGGACGACGTCGGTGAGTAGAGTGCCGGCGCGGGTGTATTGCGGCACCACGCCGACCAAAAACACGTGCTTAGGGCCTATTTCGCGCATTTCTGCTTCAAGCAATACGGCGCGCAAGCTGGGATCGTGCGGACCGCGTTGCTGAGCCGATCGCCCACCAATGATCTGGTCGCGGTCGGAAAGATGCACGCTGCCGGGTGGACCAGGACCGGACACCGAGTCAAGCAGCACCAGGACGTACGCATCCTCGATCATCGGCAGCAGATCAAAACCGGGCGTGCCTGCGTCGACAAGATCAATTCCATCCGGAAAGTCCCAATGTGCATGCAGGCTGGCCAACAGATAAGGTCCGACGGCATCGTCTGAAACGAGGACGTTACCGAGTGCAAGAATTCGGGTGCCGAGCATGGAGGTTACCGAGCTTGGGCGCTACCGCGCGAGGTTCCGTCGGGATCGTGAGTGTGAATTGCGCAAGCCAAACACGGGTCAAAAGAGTGAATGGTGCGCAGAACTTCCAGCGGTCGTTCGGGATCGGCTACCGGGTTGTCGAGCAGCGAAGCTTCGTACGGACCAGGCACGCCGTCGGCATCGCGCGGGCCAGCGTTCCAGGTCGACGGCACCACCGCTTGATAGTTTTTGATCAATCCATTTTCAATCACCACCCAGTGCGACAAGGTGCCGCGCGGTGCTTCATGCAAGCCGAAGCCTCGGACTTCACCGGTGGGGAAAACGGGAGGATTGCAAACGGCGGTATCGCCTTTGCCGATGTTGTCGACCAGCGCTTGCCATTGACTTTCGGCCGTTTCCGAAAGAACCGCGCAACGAATGGCGCGAGCGACGTTGCGGCCCAAGGTCGAGTGCAAAACGTCTAAGCCCAGCTCAGCTCCTGCCAGAGCCGAAATTTGGGTGAGCATGTGATCGGACCAGCGCTTGGTTGGCTCATGACCTTGGGTGTAGCCCATCAGCACCTGCGCCAACGGCCCGACTTGCATCGGCTCGCCTTGGAAGCGCGGCGCTTTGACCCACGAGTATTTACCCTCGTCTTCAAAGTCGGTGTAGTTAGGCACCGTCTCTTCTTTCCACGGATGGCGCGACCAATCGCCGTCGTACCAAGCGCGGGCAATGCTCTCTTCGACGTTGTCGCGGAAGCGCGGGTCGTTCCAACCATGAATCGGTTTCATGGTCGACAAATCGCCGTTCATGATGGTGCCGCCCGGAATTTCAAAATCGGTGGCTTGCGCGTTCAACGGTAGGTCAGGCACGCTGAGGTAGTTGGTCACCCCGGCGCCGTAGCTCAGCCACTCGGGGTACATCGAGCCGATGGCGATGACGTCGGGAATGTAAACCTGCTTGATGAATTGCCCCACCTCCGCCAGCAGTTGGCGAATCCGGTTCAGTTTTTCCATGTTCAATGCAGTCGCTTGGTCAAGGTCGACCGCATTGGCGACGCCACCCACCGCCAAGTTTTGCAAGTTCGGGGTTTTGCCAGCCAGGATTGCGACGGCTTGATTGGCTCGTCTTTGGTAGTCCAGCGCTTGCAGGTAGTGAGCGACTGCCAGCAGGTTGACCTCCGGTGGCAGTTTCATCGCCTGATGTCCCCAATAACCATTTTCAAAAATTCCTAGCCGCCCTTGTTCGACAAAGCCAGCTAGCTTTTTCTTGGTTGCGATCATGTCGTTCAGGCTATTCCCCGGCCACTCCGAAAGGGACTCGGCCAATGTCGCCGTTGCTTTCGGATCTGCTTGCAACGCCGACACTACGTCGACGTAATCCAAAGCCGTCAAGTGGTAGAAGTGAACGATATGGTCGTGCAAAGAGTGCGCAATCAAAATTAAATTGCGAATCAACTGTGCATTGGTTGGGATTTGCAAACCGAGCGCGTTTTCTACCGCACGTACCGATGCAATCGCATGAACCGAAGTGCACACCCCGCAAATGCGTTGCGCAAACAACCATGCTTCGCGGGGATCGCGGCCTTGCAAAATAATTTCAATGCCACGCCACATCTGTCCGCTAGACCACGAACGAACGACTTTGCCTTGATCGACCTCGACGTCGATGCGCAAGTGACCTTCGATCCTGGTAACCGGGTCTACGGTAATTCGTTTTCTCATTTCAAGCTCCTGTTGCCGCTCCCGTTGGCGGCGCCGGCCCAGTCAAAACTGGGAAGCGTTTCACCAATGCGACGTAAATGGCAACTTCAGTTGCAACAAACCCAAGCGTCACCAGAGTTTCATGAACAGATGGGAAGTAACTCCAACCCGTGCCAGGGTCGAAGGCAATCAAGTAAGTGTCGAAGCGGTACAAACCGCCAGCCAGCAACATCAATGCAGCCCCAACGAACAACCGCGCATTGCTGGCTTTGCGGGTTGGCACAAGTACGGCGATTGGGGCTAAGAACAAAATGGTTTCGATCGTGAGCATGATGCCGAAACGATCGAATTGGAAGTCGGCGAGTTTGCCGGATTGGATCAGGTCGGCGTAGCGCAGAATCAGGTAGATGATTTGCAGCGACAGCGTGACCTTGGCCAAGGAGCGCAGCATGCTGGTTTCGGCTGGGCGTTTGAAGGAAATGCTGCCAAGCAGCGATTCAAAAGCGACGATGGCATAACCCATCGCCATGCACGAAACCAAAAACAGCAGCGGCAGCCACGCGGTATGCCAATACGGGTGGAGCTTGTGGCCAGCGACGAGCATCAGCGAGCCGAGTGAACTTTGGTGCATAGTCGGCAGCAGCAGGCCGAGCGCCAGAATGTAGACCAAGCTGCGGTCGATGAATTTGCTGACCTTCATTGCCGCTTGACCGCGCGGGCCGGTGGCGGACGTCACCAGTTTTTCGAGGAAGACGGGTGAAAATTCGATCCACAGAACGAAGATGTAAGCAGTGATGCACAGGGCAACTTCAAGCAACACTGAGTTCAAGTTCCATTGCCACGGCATGAACACGCCATAGAGCAACCAATAGCGGCCGACGTCAATCACTACCGACAATCCGGCAATGGTGTAACCCAACGCGCTGGTCAAAATTGCTGGCCGCACCAACGGGTGGTACTTGCCTTTGTTCAACACGTAGCAGAGGATGGCAGTGGCATAACCGCCGCATGCAAGAGCGGTGCCGGTAACCACGTCGAAGGCAATCCAAATGCCCCACGGATAGCCGTCGGAAAGGGCGGTCGTTGGACCAAGGCCCGAGATCAATCGCCAGAAGACGATGGCAAAAGCGATCATCGACAAGGTCAAAATGACGCGATAGCTTTTGGTGAGGATTGGGCCGCCTAGTGCTTTGGCGCTCATACCTCCTCCTCCTGGTGATTGCTGGCGTTGCGGTGGCGCACCAGCACCGTTGCCAGTGCCGCGTACAACGCAATCGGCGCAACAAAACCTTTGTAGATGCCATGCTGCACGGTCTCCGAAAGCTCGGGAACCGGCTCCGTACCCAATTCGGGCAATCCGAGTTCGGTGAACGGGACATCGGACAGGTACAACACCTGCAACCCGCCGACTTCATGCTCGCCGTAGATGTGCTTGAGATACTTCGGATCGCCATCGATGCGGCGCCGCGCTTCTGCCAACAGTTCATGGCGTCGGCCAAAGATGACGGCTTCGCGCGGGCAAACTTCGCAACAGCCAGGTTGCTCACCGTTGATCAAATGGCTGTAGCACATTTCACATTTCACGATCTTCGGCAGCGCTTTATCCCACTCAAACTTGGGAACGTTAAATGCACAAGCAATTTGGCAGTAGCGGCAGCCCACGCACCGTTTTTCATCGTAAACCACCACCCCGCCATCGGATTTATGCAGCGCACCCAACATGCAAACCGACACACAAGCCGGCTTGACGCAGTGCATGCATTGCCGCTTGACGAAGTGCGGCTTCTCGCCACCGGTCGACTTGATCACGGTTTTGGTCTTCGAGCTGAGCATGACCGGGTCGTCGTACAACTGGCTCGGGTCAATGCGCTCGGGCGGTAGATCATTGCGCTCTTTGCACGCCGTCATGCACGCCATACACCCCACACATCGTGTCGAGTCATACAACATGCCGACGTCATCCTTCAGCGTGTCACGATACTGACCTTGCGCCCGCGGCAATGCAGCGGCACTAGCGGAGGCAATTGTGATGGAACTTGCCGCCAGCGCCCCTCTCAGGAAATTACGGCGATCGTTGCCCATTTCACACCCCCTCGGATTTGTCTTTGCCAGCCAACTCCTTGGCCGCCATCAGGGCAATTCCAATTAACACGCCGCCAACCAAACCGGCGAAGCCTGTAGAAATCGGGCTGATTCCGTTGCGCCCACGGAAGTCTGCGTCAATTGGAGCATGACTAGCGCGCGAGGTCGGCGCTGGTATGTCGATGGTGTCGTGCATTGGAATCTTGAAAGCGATTCCATCTTCGGTGCAACCCACACAAGGGTGACCAATGCCGATCGGCCAAGCGCCAACTACTTCACAGAAATGGTTGGTTGAGCAACTCGCGTAAGTTTGTGGGCCCTTGCAACCCAACTCATACAAACACCAACCAGCGCGGTGGCCGTCGTCGCCAAACGCTTTGGCAAAACGGCCAGCGTCAAAATGCGGTCGCCGCGGGCAGTGCTCGTGAATTGTGCGACCATAAGCAAACAGCGGTCGGCCTTTTTCATCAAGCGCCGGCAGCTTGCCGAAGGTCAGGTAATGCAAAACCGTGCTCAACAAGTTGTACGGATTCGGCGGACAACCCGGCAAAGTGATCACCGCTTTGTTTTTGATCAACGCCGGAACACCGACGGCTCCCGTCGGGTTGGGCGGTGCAGCAGCCACCCCACCGAAGGATGCGCACGAGCCAATGGCGATGACCGCCGCCGCCTTGGAAGCTGTTTCTTCCAAAGACTTGGCGGCCGTTTTGCCGCCGACCTTGCAATAGATTCCGCCCTCTTTGAGCGGAATCGCCCCCTCCACGACGAGAATGAATCCGCCATCATGTTCCGTCATGACTTTATGCAGATTCTCTTCCAATTGATGACCTGCGGCTGCGGCAAGTGTTTCGTGATAGTCGAGCGAAATCAGCTCAAGAATCAGTTCTTGCACAGCGGGCTTGGAAGTGCGAAGCAGCGACTCAGTGCAACCCGTGCATTCTTGAAAGTGAAGCCAAACCACTGGTGGGCGATTAGGCGCACTAACAGCACCGGCAACCTTTGCTGCCAACTCGGCATCTAAACCGGCGGCGGCGGCTGCAACTCCGCAGGCCTTAAGGAAAGCGCGGCGATCGGAAAATGTGGTGGAGGGCCGATTCGCATGAGCACCTGATTGGACATTTGAAAATTGTCCAGTTTGCATTTGCAGACCTCCTTGCTTGTTACTCTAAGCCTCCTTAACGGTTGATTAAAGAGACCTTTTGAATAAAGGGATAGCCGATTCCATGGATATTTAATTGTTCTGCATAGTTTCCTTTGATCAAACCATAGGAAAGAACGAGGTGCCTCCACCCAAGCCGAGCTGAGGCACCTCTGAACCACAAACCTATTCCAAGACAAATATATTCCTTTCCCGACAGATCTCTTTCAATATCTCGGGCCAAACGGTCACGCTGACCTCGCCGATATGAGCCTTTTGCAGCAAGTGCATATAAGTTCTTGCCTGACCAATACCGCCGCCGATGCTCAGCGGAATTTCATCCTTCATAATTGCCTGGTGATAAGGCTGCTCAAGGAAGTCAAGCTGGTCGCTCATTTCCAGTTGCAACCTCAACGTTTCCTTGGTCACTCGAACCCCCATCGACGTCAACTCATGACGCCGCTGAGTAATATGGTTCCAAACAAGGATGTCACCGTTAAGTCCGTGCATCGGCAAACCGTCGTCGGAAGCGGTTTCCGTGATCCAATCGTCGTAATCGGCGGCGCGCATCTCGTGCGGGTAGCCGTCGGCGAGTGGCCAACCAATGCCGACAATGAAGACGGCTGGATAGCGCTGCAAGATCGCCGTTTCGCGCTCCTTGCGCGGCAGATCCGGGAACATGTTGAGGATCTCTTCGGCGTGAAGGAAAGTTAGTTCTTCGGGCAACTCAGGCACGCCAGATTGATTCAGCGCCGGATACTTCTTACGGACCAGGCGGTCTGCCCCAACCAGCACGCTCCAAATCTTGCGCACGGTTTCCTTGAGGTAGCCGAGGTTGCGTTGATCCTTAGTGATCACCCGCTCCCAATCCCACTGATCGACGTAAGCGCTGTGATCGTGGTCCAAGAAGTAATCCTTGCGCACCGCCCGCATGTCGGTGTTGATGCCTTCGCCAACTTCGCAGCCAAACTGAGCCAGGGCGACGCGCTTCCACTTGGTCGCGGCTTGCACCACCTGGGCTTCGATCGGGTGCTTGTTGTAATCGTTCGAAATATGGAACGGAATCGGCGTGCGCGAGCCGTCGCGATCGAGCATGTCGTTGACGCCGCTATCCTTGTCGACGATCAACGGTACCGTCACCATTTGCAGGTTGAGTTGGTCTGCTAAACCATCCTCGATGTAGCGCTTGACGGCAAATAGCGCCTTTTGGGTCTCCATAGGAGTCAGCGCAGATTGATAATTTTTCGGCAGGATGTTTTGTAGATCGTCGTAATTACCGATCCCTGGACCCGCCAAGTCAGCTAATTTGTCCGCCATTTTTCCACTCCTTACTTGCAAGCAAGCATTGCCGCATTGCGGCGAAAGAACTGAGAGAATCCGCTCGTGGAGCGGCATGTGGCGGCTATTAATTCACTAATCCCCAGTTTTGATTTTGGCGAGGGTGCAAAAACCAAACCCGTCAGCCCGTCCCATCCTTGATCGGTTTATATAATCAGTTTGCGGAAATAAAAACTCGATCTTCCCTGTTTTGATCAGTGCCCTATTCCTGATTCTCTCTCAAAGTAATCCGATTACCGGCGGCAATTTCGAAGCCTTTCTTCAAATTGACGCCCCCACCCAAGCCACCAAGTTCGGCGCCGCGATTGACGGCGTGGGCGACGTCGACGGCGACGGAATTCCAGACTTCATCGTTGGCTCGCGCCTGGAAGACAATGCATACATTGATGCTGGCGGCGCTTACCCCTACGAGCGGCTTGGATTTGCCATTTGCGCGGCCGGCGATGCCAATCACGATGGTTACGACGACTTCGCCATTTCCAGCGCTCCCTATTCAGATTCGGAAACTGGCGCTCGCGGCACGGTTTACCTGATGTCCGGATTGGACGGATCGATTTTGCACACCATCTTGGATCCCGGCCCCGTCAACAGTTGGTTCGGCAATACGCTCACCAATGCCGGAGATCTGGACGGCGACAGTCATCCCGATTTAGCGGTAGGCTGCCCCCACTACTCCCCCGATGCCATCAACGTGCTCGGCGCAGTCTTGGTTTATTCCGGAGCAGCGGGCGTCCGCCTGCGCAAAATTGTTGGCCAACAAATCAATGGCGATTTCGGCGCTTCGATTGCTGTCATCAGCGACATGGATGGCGACGGTACCGACGACTTCATCATCGGCGCTCCACGGGCCGCGACCAGCGGCATTCCTTCCAATGGGGAAGGTATGGCGTTCGTGTATTCCAGTGCGAACACTGGAACTTTGCTCTCGAGCCTCGGCGGTTGGGTGCCCGGCTCCAGGTTTGGCGCCCAAGTTTGTTCTCCGGCGCCGACGGCACCTACTGGGGTGGAGCTTGGGTCGATGACGGACGCATAACCGGGTTCGGAGATGGGCAGACGGGCGGCCACGCCAAAATCATCATTGGCGCGCCTCTCGACGGCGATGGCTTGGTGCAAATCCATGGCTTGAACCCCTACCTACAAGCCGGTACCGATCACCTATCCGCTCGACGCGGCGGCAACTTGGTCATGCGCTTGGATTTCCCCACCAACTACGCCGGCATACCCTACAAGGTGCTGTTTTCCGCCGCGGGCACTGGGCCAGTGAGTTCTTGGGTCGATATTCCACTGACCTGGGACGACTTTTTTCGAAGGGCATTCCACGGCAATTACCCCGGCACTTTTCAATACCGCCTGCACGGCAACCTAGATGCCGAAGGCGGCTCGCTCGTCTCCATTGGCTTCGGTAACGGACTACCCAAGAGCATGATTGGAAGCACCATTTGGTTCGCCGCAGTGGTCACCAACCCGAGCGGCAAAAACGCCCTTTGCTCCTCGGTCGCCAAACCGATTTTGATCACGCCTTAATCGCTGCAAAATTTTGCAACATACCAGCTGGTCTGCCTTGTACCCCTATTCCTAAGGGGTTAAAGCACCGCCGGCTGCGGGCGGCATCGCGTACGCCATGCCGTGGGTGCAGCTACCTTAAGGGGACAATCGTGAACAACACGAACGGCAAGTTGATGAATCGCTGGAACGTGGTCTTTGGTGCCATCTTGATCCAGCTTTGCTTGGGCGCCATCTACGCCTGGTCCGTATTCACTTCAGTCTTGAAGGAGGAAGGCTGGACCGGAGCGCAAACCCAATATGTATTCTCGGCGGGTCTGGCCAGCTTTGCCGTGGTCATGGTCATCGCTGGTCGGTTGATGCCCAAACTCGGACCGCAAAAACTCGCCTTTAGCGGCGGCTTGGTCCTGGGTATTGGTTACCTGCTCGCCGGACTGATCGGTGGAGGGGTGAACTTCTGGAGTACTTTCTTTTTCATCGGCATCGTCGGTGGCGCAGGCATTGGTTTGGCTTACGTGGTGCCGATTGCCGTCGGCATGCGCTGGTTCCCAGATAAAAAGGGGTTGATTACGGGGTTGGCTGTGGCCGGTTTCGGATTTGGCGCCATGTTGTGGGTCAAACTTGGCGGCTCTTGGGGGCATATGCTCGAGAGTCTCGGCATTGCGACGACGTTCATGATTTACGGCGCGGCGTTCTTCCTCGCGGTGGCACTTGGCAGTCGGTACATGGTCTTCCCACCGAAAGGCTATGTCCCTGAAGGATGGACACCGCCGACGGTATCCGGCACTGGCTTCCGCAACACCGAGGACCGGGATTTCCGAAGCAGCGAGATGCTGCGCACACCCCAGTTTTACATGGTGCTGTTGATTTTTGCCTTTGGCGCAAGTGCTGGCTTGATGAGCATCGGCCTGATGAAGTTGTTCCCAATCGAAGCCCTGCAAAGCAACGGTTACGACGCGCTGGAAGCGAGTGCGATTGCCGGTACCGCAATGGCGGTGTTCTTCTCGCTGGCCAACGGCCTTGGTCGGATCCTGTGGGGAATGTTTAGCGACAAGCTCGGTCGACGCAAGTCGATCATCGCGATGATGGCGACGCAAGCCGTGTTTGTGATCGCCTTCCCTTATGCAGCAGGCACACCTGCATTGTTGTACCTATTCGCAGCGCTGATCGGTTTCAACTTCGGCGGCAACTTCGCCCTGTTCCCCACTGCAACCGCCGACATTTTCGGCACCAAGTACGTCGGCCAGAACTATGGCTGGGTGTTCTTGGCATACGGTGTGGGCGGCATTTTGGGCCCGGTACTCGGCGGCAAGCTGGGCGACATGCAAAACTTCCCAATGGCCTTCACCATCTGCGGCGTGCTGTGTTTCGCAGCTGCTGGAATCACCATGGCGGTGCGCTCGCCGCACAAACCGCACGCACATAACGCTGGTGCAAGCACTGGATGCTCGACTCCAACCGGTCAACAGGGGGTCATGCCAGGGGGCGACGCTGCACCGTCGGCTTCTTAAGATCCATTTAGAATCGAAGGGGTTTCGCTGCAAAATGATGCGGTGGAACCCTTTTGTATTTCCCTTAGGAAGAAAATTGAGGTGGACGTTTTTCGAGAAAGGCAGCGACGGCTTCCTGAAGATCTGGGTGCAGCAACCCCGTCGCGTTGGCGTCGGCGATGTGGGCTAAGCCTTGGGCGACGGAATGGTCGCGGCTGTAGTTCATCGACTTTTTGATTCCGCGAAGGGTGTGCGGGGATTTGGCGGCAAGGGTTTGAGCGACGGCTTGTACGCCTTCGTTCAGCTCGTCGATGGTGGGGAAGTTTTGATTGGCAAAACCAATGGCTGCTGCTTCTTCACCGAAGAAGTCGCGGCCGGTTAATGCTAATTCGCGAGCGCGGCCCTCTCCGATGATTCCGGGAAGTCGCTGCAGCGTACCGAGGTCGGCGACGATTGCTAAATCGACTTCTTTGACCGACATGCGTGTGCGTTTGTGCGTGTAACGCAGGTCGCACGCCGCGGCAAAATCCACGCCGAAGCCGAAACAGATTCCGTTGATTTTTGCGATCACCGGCTTCCGACATTGCTCCACTGCGGTGGTCCCTTGTTGCAAGTGGAGGATGATTCCGCGCATGACATCGGCGCGATTGCCCTCGGATACAGAAAGCACCTGCTGTTGGATCTCCCGCAAATATTCCAAGTCTATACCCGAGGAAAAGAACGCGCCCGAGCCACTGACGACGATGACGCGTACCTCAGGATCTTGATCGAGTTGCTGAAAGGCGGCAATCAACTCATCCGCCATCTGGGCGTTGAGCGCATTGGCTTTCTTGGGCCGATTGAGCTGCACCGTGGCAACAGTGTCGATGCAATTGATCGTTATGGTTTGGGGAGCCGAAGCCATCCGCCAAGCCTACAAGCGCTGAGCCTCTCGATTTAAGTATTGGGAGTGAATGGAGCAAGAAGTCAATTGGTCTTACCCATCGAACATTTCTGAACTTCGCTCCTCCCACTCACGGACACTTTCAATGTCGCAGCGTTCCACTTTTCCATCCCAGGTCAACCAAATGGATCCGCAGTCAGCTCCTTCGATGACAAGGAACGAGGGCGTTTTGGCAATGCTTTGAAACTCAACCTTGCGATCGAGCCCCATCCACCGAACGGTTGAAAAACCGATTTCCGGGGTCAAAGTAATCCGCGCAGGAAAACATGAGTCGGGAAAATTGGGATCTTTGAGGTGGACTTCCACAGAAGTTGTCTCGGCAAGAACAAAATCCAATTGGTTGAAATCCTCGCTTCTTACACCGTCCACCGGGAAAGGAAAGTAGTGATCACTGTGCACAACTGGCATCCACTCATCGACCGGCGAAGAAGCAAAGGTCGGCTTCGGCTGACTGGGCGAAAAACGATTGCTCATCGTTCGCGCTGCCGCTGGGTCGTGCAGCAATTCATAGCCGACCAGAGATACGCCACCCGCGGTTACCGAATCGCCGGACAGGTCTGTTGCTGACGCTACAACCTGGTAGGGCCGCGGAAGGATATAAGGATTTCCCTCTCCCTCTACTAAATCATCTCGCATCACCCAGTCCCAGGTATACCAAGGGTGATCGCTTTGCCATCGCGCGGCAAAGGTCGGCAATTTGCCGTCATAAGACGTCACCGTAATCCAACCATCTTCCCCAACGGTGGTCGCTGGCCGAAGAATTTCACAATCAGGGAAGCCACCCCAGCCACCGGCTGCCACTTCCGCGCCGACAGCAGGTTTGCCAGCATCATCAAGAATGCGCACACGAAATGTTTTTGGATCTGGCAATCGCAATTGGTGCGATGAATTCCAAGGGTGCGTGCTCTTGAACCAATGCAAGCATCCGTGATTGTCGAGTACTGCAATAGCCGGACCATTCAACCGACCTCGGAAGTTGAAGTTGAATTCATTATCCATCTGCAACTCTATGGCAACGTCATCGCAACGACGCATATCCGTTTCGTTTTTGTAATCCGCAATCGGTTCGGCCGACGGCATCCAATCCAAATCGGTGCCGTGAAGCAGTACGTCGTTGGGCAAGAGGTTTAGTGCGTGTAAGGCAATGCCCGATTCACGCTCCCAAATCCAGGCTTTCACCGGTTTGGTTTCACCATTTGAACTGACTTGAATTTGACCTGAAATGGATTTTTCTTTGGGCAGAGTAAGGCGACCCACATCGAAGGAGTTCGGCTCCAAGAACCCGCGTTCGAGCAATCGCCACTCTTCTTCAGGCAGTTGATACCAAAGTGCCCAATGTTCACAACCTGGATGAACCCGAACGGAAAGAGAGCCATCGCCATTGGTTGCCCCTCTCGCCGACTGGATTGGCTTGGCCGGATACAACCCGCTCAATGCAGGCTCTTGATCCAAGCGGAACTTCACTTGGGCCAGAGGCTTGCCAGATGGATATTGCAACACCGCAGTAAATGGCGGGAGCAACATTGCCTCGGCCTTTAAATCTTCGGCGTAATTCTGGAAAATCAGCCGATGGATTTCTTCCAAGTCCGGTTCAGGACCTTGGAACTGAGGCGCGAAGGAAAGAAGTGAAATAAGGAAGGGGGCAAAACTCATGAGCGTCGTCAGCGGAACAACATGTAATTATTGGTGCCGTCGGAACCGTCGGTTGCGGTGCCGGAGGGAACGAACAGGAATTCGGGTTCGCCATCGACCATGAGAAGTTGAGGGCGTTCAAACTTGAATTGACTGGTGTAGTGATGGCGCAGGTTTTTGGTTGCGCGATCCGCGTAGTAGTGACGTTTGAAATGATGAAAGGCCTTCAGCGGTTCAGGTTCGAAGCTGAGGCCGTCGGCAGAGGTCCAAAGCAAGCCGCCGCCGTTTTCGATCATGCCATGATTGTCGGTGGTCATCAAGCAAACCTTGCCGCGCCAGTGGAAGGCGTAGCCGTCTTCGATGGTACGGTCGTTGGCGGTAATCGGTTGCGGCTGAATGATGTAGGGGCCTTCCAGTCGATCGGCAATCGCCACGCCCATTTTCACTCCACCCTTGCGACCGGGCTTGGCTTTGAAATAGAGAAAGAATCGATCATCCGGCATCATCAGCAAAGATGGATTGTTGACCCCGCAACCACTGTTGGAACACCAAATCGATTCATCCGTTGGTGGCGTGAGTATGGGAGCCGCCTGATTGGGCGGAACCACCCCACCCGCGCCGACGTCCACCTTTGCCCCACTTTTCCCATCTACCGCGCGCCACGGTCCGCTGAGGTCGTCGGCAACCATCATGCCGATGGTTTGACTTGCCGGAAAATTCTGACCGGTGTTGGCGATGTACACCAAAGCGTATTGCTCCCCCACCTTGCGAATACTGGGGTTGTGCACACCTTGCTTATTCCAACCCTCCCCACTTCCGCGGGCCACCACTTCGGCGAATTCAAATGGACCGCGCGGACTACTGCCGACATAACGCGCGATTTCACAAGCCGTGTGCCAACCCGGCACAAACTTCGCCTGGACGGGCCAACGCGCGGCGAATAAATGCACCCGGCCGTCATCGTCCATGACTGGACTGCTGCCCCAAACGTGATAGCCGGGTTCATTGATCACGATTCCATGCAGCTGCCAGTCGTCGGCCAGTGCTTCGGGAGAGCGGTCGATTTGATTCTGAATGGCGTTGGCGAAGCCGTAACCCAACGCCTCTTGCCCGCCAGTGCTGTAATGCACGGTGTCCTTTTTCAGTGCGAATCGATCGGTGGACACCATGATCATTCCCGGAGTTGCTTCCGGCTTCCCGGATCTGCAATCCAAAGCGGCCATTTGCGCGCGGATTTCATCGCGGTGGGTAAATCGCGCCATCGGCGGCGAGTGCGGAAGAACTTGTCCATAGACAAAGGGAAGATCTGCGGCGACAGATCCCTTGCCTAGGACGGATGGATGTTCATCTCCAGACCCCTGAACCAAATCCTCCAACAACCGCCGACGCAACTGCGCCAAGCTCGCGGCGTAATTCACCGCCGACTGCTC
>CAZMDZ010000044.1:0-878 GCA_964565175.1 uncultured Planctomycetales bacterium | reverse complement strand
ACTTGGCATCTGCCTCTCCTTGCATCCACACAATGCCGCGCAATTTCGGGGTCTTTCCACTTTTCTGAATGGCAGTCAACGCATCTCGGCAAGTTTGACGCCAAGTCAAATAATGCTTGCCGACGTTTTCATCGCCGTCGCTTTCGCCTGGATAAAAGGTCGCTCGCCCTGGCCCCGGTTCAGGCCCCAACCATTTGTTATTGCTCAAGCTGAAATGCAACGGCTGACCGCTGCGATGGAACTTCACCAAATACAAATCCTGCTCCCACCCCAACTCGCGCAGCCGAATCGCAAATCCGAGCTCCGGCCCAAACTGCCCTACGCGCGCACCCAACTTGGTTTTCATCGGATCCAGAATTTCAAAGCTCGATCCATTCCAGAAAAATACCCCGGGCAACGGCTGCTGCCACTCTTCCATCAGCTCATCAACCTTGCCACTGCCTTGCATGTTGGACTGACCGGATAGGAAAAATACGTCTGCCGGCTCTTGTGGAGCAAGCAAGGCGAGAACGATTTGTGCAAGCATCATTGGAGGGGCGAGGCCAAGAGGTTCGAAGACTTAGGAGTAATGGCGTTGAAACCATTTCTCACAAGGGTTTACGGTAAGGCTTCTGCTCTTCTTCAATAAGATCAATTCGCGAAAAACCGACCGCAAACGAAAATAAGTCTCAAAAAGAAGGAAATAAATCGGCGCAGTGGGAATGAAAGAACCATGAGGTTTCACTCCCCCCCTATTCTTTTGCATTGCCGCTTCGTCGCTTTCCATTGCAAATTTAGCCGCCGCGCAATCCGGCGATCGTTTCCAAAAACTGTTTGAGATCAATGGCTTAGCTCAAGGCGACGGACATGGGTCTGAAGTTTGCTCATTGGGTGACGTC
>CAZMDZ010000043.1:0-17088 GCA_964565175.1 uncultured Planctomycetales bacterium | reverse complement strand
GCCGCGCGGTGCACGCCAGCACTCCAGAGTCCATGGACAAAGGTGACAAATCCCCCGTCACCATCGCCGACTACGGCAGCCAGGCCGTCATCCTGCGCGCCATCGCCGCCGCCTTTCCAGAGCACGCGATCATCGCCGAAGAGGGTAGTGAGCACCTTCGCGAATCGGCCGGGGACGACGGCGCTGCCAAGATCGTCAAGTTAGTTAACGACGTCATCGCAGACGACGCCGAATCTGGACAGGGATCCGATCCCGCCAACACTTCGGCCCCCGCCGACTTCGAGCAAGTCTGCGCTTGGATCGACCACGCTGGCCCGGCAACTCCGGCCGACGCCAAATCCGCCACCCTCGCCCACGAGTTCACCTGGTCCATCGACCCCATCGACGGCACCAAAGGCTTCCTGCGCCGCCAGCAATACGCGGTCGCCATCGGCCTGCTGCGCAACGGCTTGCCTTACGCCGGGGTCATGGTTTGCCCGAATCTGCCGGTTGACCTCAACAACCCCGAGGGTCAAGTCGGCGTCATGTACGTTGCCGCCGAAGGTCGCGGTTGCACCCGCGTGCCCATTGATGGTGGCGACACCGGTCCGGCCAACGCCAGCACCAACCCCAATTCCACCGAATGGCGCGTGCTCGGCTCGGTCGAATCGGCCCATGGCGACCCAGCGCTGGTCGTCAAGATGATGGAAGAGGCCAACATTGCTGGCGGTTTTGTGCGCTACGACTCGCAGGTTAAGTACGGCATCATCGCCGAAGGCGCCGCCGAGGTTTACTTGCGCCCGCGCTCCCGCCCGGACTACCGCGAGAACATCTGGGACCACGTCGCTGGCGTGATTGTTGCCCAGGAAGCAGGTGGCGTCGTCACCGATACCGACGGCAAGCCGCTGGACTTCACTCTTGGTAGCAAGCTGACCGAAAACCGCGGCGTTTTGGCCACTGCCAGTCAGGCAGTCACGGACGCCGTCGTCGCTGGCATTGCCGCGGCTGAAAAAGCTTTGGCCTAGCCTCAGCCAGATACCTCTCCTCCAGCAAGCGCTGCCAGTACTTGCTGGTATTTGGGACTTGACGTCATGCCTAAGGCGTTGGCGCACTCTGGCAGGGTTCTCCTAATTTCGCTTACCCAAGTACTCCCTTCCATTTGAAGGAGTGAGTCTAATAGCTCATTGAATTCATGTTCTGCTTTTTCAATGCAGCCTAATTCGATCAAGTTTTTGCATAGCATCCTCTTAATGTTAAGAGTTGTCGAATTCTTTGGACCAAAGGTCCGATTTCGGTGATCCAGGGCTTTTTGTAGGGCTTCAACTCCCTGAACATACTCATTGAGTGCCCAATAGGCGTGGTGACGCCCAACATGTATGTAAAAGGTTTCTGGGTGCATGCCCATCCCCCTTTCTATGAATAGCTCTTCTGCTCGGGCGTAATGGGATAATGCTGTCTCGTAATTCTCTAGCTGTGAAAAGGCCGTAGCTAAGTTTAAGGCATTCAAGGGAAGCAGCCACTTTTCATATTCTCCATTGGATATCAAGTCTACTTCCACTGCTTGAAAAGTATCTCGAGCCAGTGGCCAGGACAATAAACTTTGAGGATTCCCCAGGAGCAGGGTACCCAATCTATTTCGGGCGAACGCCGTAACAAAGTCCGCCTCCTTCCCTCGCCCATAATCGCGACTGGCAATTGGCCCCAGTAGGTTTTTCGCCAATTCTGGATCGGAGTCCCGGTGGCACCAGGCAAGCTTCACCTTCACATCGTCGGAATTCACCAAGCGCAAAGCGTCGCCAAAGGAAACCGCAGCACCCTTGTAATCATCTAAGGCCATTTGGGTATTACCGAGCGTTTCAAAGATTTGGGCGCGCTCCTTATTGGGGAGCTTAGTTGCCTTGGCGGCAAGATCCCCGAGAGCCTTTAATCGTTGAGAAAGCGTTTCATTCGACGTCTCTGGGACCAACGGATCCAATCCTCGGAGTACGCCTTGCAGGGAAGAGACTACTTCGCCACTCAACCTCTCAGCCTGGAACATCCTGAACCCCGAATAGCTTATGAAACATAATACAAATAACAGTGTCAGGATAATTACCCCTTCACCGCGGTTGTGCTCAAACCACCTTCGTCCACGCAGAAATACTAATCGAAAGGATGAAGTGGTCAAATCCCCGGCCAGCCACAGTCTCAAATCCCTGGCTAGCTCACCAGCATCTTCATGTCGCCTTTTAGGAGAATTCTCAAGCGCTTTCTGCAAAAGCGCCAAAAGGTCCTTGGGAATAGCAGCCCTGATTTCTTTCCAGTTATAGTTGCCGGTCAATATTTCTTCACGTATCGCAGCCATTGATTGACCAGAAATAAGCCGCTTCCCGGAAATATATTCAATCAGGGTTGCGGCAATACTCCAAACATCCGATTGCGGCCCAAGCGCCTCTCCTCTGATCTGCTCTGGAGATGAGTAAAGAAGTGTTCCTGGAGATGCCCCAGTGGAGGTCAAAGTCTCCCAAGAGGGGCGGGAAGCCATTCCAAAGTCAGAAACCCGGAAGAAATCCCCGTCCCACAATAAATTGGTGGGCTTAATATCTCTATGGAGGATTCCCAGAATATGAGCCTCAGCTAATGCGTCAAACGCAGGCAATAACCGGTTAATACGCTCCTCGATTTCACACCGTCCTCTTGCCCCCTGTAGCCTTGCGACCTGCTCAGCAAGTGTTTCGCCATCTCCAATAATCTCAGTTACAAGGACGAGGCGGCCTCTATGGCTCAGAAGGTCGAATACCCTCACTGCTCCCGGGCCTGAAATAGACGCTAATGCCCTGGCTTCCCGCTTCATCCTTTCGCTCGCCGCAGGATCGATACTCCAGTGCGCATGCTGCACCTTGAGAGCAACTTCCCGCTCAAGCCTATGGTCGAGCGCCCTCCAAACTTCTCCGAAACTCCCTGCACCGAGGACGCCAATCAATTTGCACCTGCCGGCAACTGTGTCGCCGGGTGACAATCCTCTCCCTTCGTCAAAGAATGCGGCGGCAATCGCCTCAAGCTCCAAGATCCTTTCACGAACCTTGTCCTTCAATCGCTCAGGCACAGAAGGAAGGAACTGCTCGATCGAACCCTTCCCCCAATCAATGGCTTGGTTCAGGTAGCGCTGAACGTGAGCCTCAACCGGATCAACATTTTCCATCACTGCGCCTTTAAGACCATGCTACGCAATCGGTTCAATGCCCTTTCAAGAGCCTTTCGGGCCGCCGCCGAACTGATTTCTAGCTTTCTCGCGATCTCATTTCCCGATTGCCCTTCCAAGTATGCGCTGATGAGAGCCCTTTCCCTTGGATGAAGCCGCCCAATGGCTCGAAACAGCTCCCCCCTTCTTTCAACTGAATTCATATCGTCGCCATCGAAAGCCCCCACTACCTCTAAGCTTTCACATTCAACGGAGAACCTGGATTCGGGAGGCAGCGTCCTGATTCGCTTGTATGCCTTCCAGCGCATCCGCCGGCGGATCATTGAGATGTAAGCCTTCCGTCCACGAAATTCTAAGCCCTCGAAGAGTTCAAGCATGTCCCCAAAAGCGGAGCCTAATAAATCCCCCGTTTCTAAATACCGACGCAATGCACCATAGGGACTGGCGTGACCTGAGCTGTTCATTTCACTCCACAAATAGCCGAAGAATTCTTTCCGCAAATGCCCACAAGTTCCGAGGCTCGGGTAGATCGTCGCTAATACCGCGTCTACAGAATCGAAGCCATCTCTAAGCATCTTTTCGGCTACTGCAAGGGGAGAGTTATGGATCCGCTCCGCTGCAACCGAACCGACCTCCTGCTTGGCGCAGGAGGTCAGTTCTGTACGCAATTCAACTTGGGAAGAACTAGATTCCACTAAACCGTTACTAGCGAACTTTGTTACAGGCCAAGGATACTAATTAGAGCCGACCGGAAGCAAAATGGAGTTAGACACTCTTGGAGAGTCATTGGAGAATGGGATTTCGACAGCTTGCATCCAGACATTTAGTCCAAGTGGAGTACTCGAGGGTATTCGTTGGTCTAGCCACGACGCTCTACCTCCGAAGTCTATGACTTGCGGCTGCATAGGATGAATCGGCGGGCTCAAATCCATATCAACGCCAATTCCAAGGCCTGTTGGGCCATGGCCTGTTATTGAATAGGCCGGACAAGCCAAGGCCATCGGTCGCCCATTATAAATTTCGCACGTCACCCGTTGCCCAGGATTGAAGTTTCTCACGTAAAAAGCAAACTCTTCGTCATTGCCTAAATTGGGATCCGTTTCCCAAGAGTCCATTCTCCCATCCTTATTAACGTCTTCAATGCCATCCTCAACGCCACCGCCATCAGAATCGCTTGACAAAGGGTTGGTTGTAGTCGTTGGATCCAAATCCGGGAGAAAGACATTTTGATCCGTATCAATGGTCCCCTGGGTTAAGCCAATCTCGACACCATCGGAAAGCCCGTCCCCATCAGTATCAAACAGACAGGGGTCAGTTCCATAAATGAAGAGTTCGTCATCATTGGAGATCCCATCGTCATCAGCGTCAATGTCCTCCACCTCTAGCCAAGAATAAGATCCACTAAGCTGGCCGACTTGATTGGAAGTGCCGGAGTCCCAAACTAGGTCCCCTAACCCCTCATTAAAGTCGAGCAACATTGCAACTTCTTGGTCACTCGGCCAGCTTTTTGACGGAGTGAACCCCACATCGGGGTATCGGTCAACGGAACTCCAGCGCAGTTCATCAATGATCCAACCATTGCCACGTAGTCTCGTCGTTGTTTCCGCCTCAATAATTCCGCATGAGGCCCAGCAAGGCCCAGGCCCAGCCACAAGTTGTGGGTGCCCATCCAGAAACAGGGCAAACGTCCCGTCGGAATGACGAGTGAATGCAAGATGGTGGAAGTCCGAATCAGCTGGAAATGGAACGGGGGCAAGTTGCTCCGGCCACGGCGAGCCGGCGTATATTGCTCCCCAAGCATTACCATTCGCATCATCGCGAATCTCTAATCCCTTATGCTCCGCCGAGCCCAGATAACGCTCAAGGATTAATGGACCCTGCAACATTTGTGGATTTCGAGCAACCCAGAACTCAATGGTTACTGTGTCTCCCGTATGCATAATTGGGTCATGAGGGAAGACCAATTCACCAAGACTTCCGGACGCATCCCCCAATGAAATCGCACTATTTTGCTCTGCTGGTACTGTACTGTAGCCTGCCAGGAGGAGAAGAAAAGGAACGAAACAAGTCATTTGGCTTTAGCTGAGCCGGCACCACACGAGCCCCGCACTCAGGGTTTAAAACCAGCTAAGGTCGACTTGTGACCTCATTTTTCTAGCAAGCCGAATATCTCAAATTCGGCCTGGCTTTGGCTGCAGCCACCACAGGGGCGCGGCGGCTGGCTTGGCACACCAATTAAGCCCGCGCGGCGACGAATTCGGACACAACTGGTTTTTCGCCGGAGATATCAGCCCACAGGCCGATCACTTCCATATCTGGATAGTGGCCGCGCAGGAAACCAACCGCCTTACGCAGTTCTTCGTGCTGCTCTTCATCCGGAATCGGATTGCGCGCACAGCCTGAATGGGCCACGACGGCGATTTGGCTGGAGTTGTGGGCGTCGATGGAAATGTTGACCATCTTGAGGGCGGAAACGACCTCGGGGATCATTTCGCGATGGCCGTCGGCGGCTTCGGCTAGGTGCAAGACCACGCCGGCTTCGGTGATGGTGTCGACGTAATCGGCTTGAAAACGTTCGCGCAGGAAGTCGTTGACCGGGGTTTGGACCCGGCCGTCGATGCAGTTGATGACGGTGCAGAAGGACACGGCTTTGGGGATTGAGTCGGGGCAGATTTTAGCGGCGCCGGGTTGCTTGGGGCCAGTCGTTCGGGCTGACGAAATCCCGCCCCGCCGGGTAGCCAATAACCACTGCCTCGTGGAGAAAAAACCTCTGAGAGAAGAACTATTAACCCACCAAAAACCCCTCGAAAAGAGCCGATATTCGCCCGGTTTCGCTGGTTATCCGGGCCGGGAGGATTAATCCATGGGCAAATAGGCCCCTCATGCGGGGACCCCAACCAACCATGTCCGCTCGCACCTCACGTAAGGAAGCACTGGATTACCACAAGTCCGGCCGGCCCGGCAAAATCGAGGTCGTTTACACCAAATCGACCAACACCCAATACGACTTATCACTGGCTTACTCCCCCGGGGTGGCCGAGCCGTGTTTGGAAATCGCGGAAGACCCGGACAAGGTCTACGACTACACCGCCCGCGGCAATTTGGTCGCTGTGATTAGCGACGGATCGGCCGTGCTAGGCCTGGGCAACATTGGCCCGGAAGCCGGTAAGCCGGTCATGGAAGGCAAAGGTGTGTTGTTTAAGCGTTTCGCTGATATCGATGTCTTCGACATTGAACTCGGCACCCAAGACGTCGACGAAATCGTGGCCGCGGTCAAAGCCATCTCGCCGACCATTTCCGGCATTAACCTGGAAGACATTTCGGCGCCGCGTTGTTTTGAAATTGAACGGCGCTTGCAGGAAGAGTTGAGCATTCCGGTTTTTCATGATGATCAACATGGCACTGCGCTGATCACCGGTGCCGCCGTTATCAACGCCGCCGACATCGCCGGTAAACGCATTGAAGATATGCGCATGGTTTGCAGTGGCGCCGGTGCGGCTGCGGTTGCTTGCACTGAGTTTTTGATTTCGCTCGGCCTGCGCCGTGACCAAGTCATCATGCTCGACTCGAAGGCCGTGTTGCACCACGAACGCGACGACCTCAACGAGATCAAGCAGCGTTACGTGCAAACCACCACCGCCCGCACCTTGGCCGACGCCTTGGAAGGCGCTGATTTGTTCATTGGCTTAAGCGTTGCCAACGTGCTCTCTCCGGAAATGCTACTGACCATGGCCGACGACCCGATCGTGCTGGCAATGGCCAACCCAAACCCGGAGATCGCTTACGACCTGGCCAAAGAAACACGCAGCGATGTGATCATGGGCACCGGCCGTTCGGACTTCCCGAACCAAGCCAACAACGTGCTCGGTTTCCCGTTCATTTTCCGCGGTGCGCTGGATTGCCGCGCAACGTCGATCAACCAGGAGATGATGCACGCGGCCGCTTATGCTCTGGCCGATTTAACGCGCGAGCCGGTGCCGGATCAAGTGGCGGCGGCTTATGGCTTGGATAGTTTGACCTACGGCCGCGAGTACATTCTGCCGAAGCCGGTGGACCATCGCGTCATTCGTCGCGTATCGCCAGCAGTTGCCAAAGCGGCGATGGAAACTGGTGTCGCTCGTAAAGAGTTGGACTTGGATGTTTACACGCGCCAACTTGGCGAACGCGTGGGTGTTGAGCGCCAGATGATGCGCGAGATTGTTGCCCGCGCGCAAAACGCACAAAAACGAATCGTGCTGCCGGAAGGTGAATCGGATCGCGTAGTCATTGCCGCCGGTGCGTTGATTCAAGAAAAGATTGCGACTCCGGTTTTGCTTGGTCGCCGCGCTGCCATTGAAGGGCGCGCGCGCTTGCATGGCGTTGATCTTGGCTACACCGAAATCATTGAGCCGGAAGAGTGGCACAAGGCCGATGAATACGTCACTGACTTACTGGCTTTACGCGCCCACCGCGGTGTCGATGAAGCAGAAGCGCGTCGACGGATGAAGGATCCCCGTTGGTTGGGCCCGATGATGGTGCGCCACGGCGACGTCGATGGCATGGTGACCGGTGTCACTCGCAATGCACGCAAGTCGATCAACACCATGCTGAAGGTCATTCCGATGCAGGATGGCGTGCGTTTGGCTTGCGGCTTGATGTTGTGCTTTACCGATAAGGGCTTGATTGGCATGACCGACACCGCGGTCAACATTGACCCCAGCGATGAAGACTGCGCCGAGATCGCGATACTTGCGGCCGAGGAATTTGAACGACTTGGAATCGAGCCACGCGTGGCAATGATTTCGTTCTCCAGTTACGGCGGAACTCCACACGCCCACTCCGACAAGATGGGCCGAGCTGCTGAGATTGCTCAAGCCGAAGCGCCGCACTTCTTAATCGATGGCGAAATGCGCGTTGACTGCGCGCTGGATCCATTAGTCCAAGAACGCTACGACCGCTGCCGCTTGGGTGGACAGCCAGCCAACATCCTGGTCTTCCCGTCCCTGGAAGCAGCCAACATCGGCTTCAACCTGGTGCGCTCCTTGTCAGAAACCCAAGTCGTCGGCCCGCTCTACTTAGGTTTGTCCAAACCAGTCCACGTCTTGCAACCTCACTCAGTAGGCGTTTCCGACGTCGTCCGTTTGGTTGCATTCGCGGCGATGGATGCCGACCGCAATGCATCCACGCCGATTCCTATTTTGACCCACTAATTCGGCTGTCAATGCAAAAGGGAGTGGTCCCTGTCGGAACCACTTCCCGGTCAACGTCAATCGAAGTTGTACTGGCTATCTACAGTTCGTCGGCGCCCTTTTCGATGCCGGCTCTTGAGCCTGGACGGGCATCGCCTTGTACATCGTTGCTTTGCTCTGGGACTAGGTTGTTCCAGTAACTCACACCGCCACCGATGATTTCGTCGAAGGCTGCATTGGACAGCAAAAATTGCTTGTAGTTGGTGCTGGCGATTTGGAACTGACCAACTCCCTTAAAGGGAATGATTGCTTGGTCGCTCAATTGCGCTTGCCCGAACGAGTTGGCTCCCCAGAAAGAAACACCTCGTACACCAGCAATTCCAATTTGGTCACTCGTAGGCGCTGCAACATTGTCGTCGGCCACTGAGTTGCCTTGCAGCCCTGCCACTGGGCCAAGGTCAGGGCCGTTTCCATTATTCGGGTTGCGAACAAAGATACTGTTCCAGAAATCAGTGCGATAGAGACGCGAGCTGCCCGGCTCAATCCACTCGTAAACTGCGCGCTCAAAGTTCGCAGCTAGGTTTTGATCATCAACTTCAACGTTCCAGTTATGAGCGTCGTCGCCGTTGGCAACCAGTGTGCAATGCGAAATCGGAACTAAGTAGAAGCCTTTCGGTGTAGAAGGATTGCCGGAAGTGGGCAACCAAGTAGCCGACACGCCACCTTGTGGATTGTTCCAAATAATGCTGTTGCTTAAACGAACAGCAACGCCTGAAGGTGCACTATTGGGGTCCTCTGGGTAAATGCCATGATGACCCTCTGCCTGGATGCGAACCCCAGCCATGCCATTGTTGCTAATACCGCAACGGTTGATCCGCCCTTGGCCATCTTCCTCGATGTTAAACGTACCGCTTTGATCCTGAAAGATTGTGCCGCCGACAAAAGCAGATGGCTGGAAAAGCGATTGATTTTCGATATAGATGCCGTGGCCGCCATTGTTATGGAAGGCACTTTTGTTTGCATCAAGGTAAATACCATAGGGAACGCTTAAGCGCAAATTGTCATCCGACGAAGCCAATTCCCCGTCAGTGTTCAAATGGATGCCATTGCCTCGATTGCCGCTGAACTGGCAACCCTGCGTCTCCAAGCCTAGGTAGCCCTCGATGTTGAAAAAGTGAAGACCGGATCGCCGAGTTTCTGACGCAACGCCGTTCAAACCCGTTGCTGTTACTTGTGAGCCCTCGCCCATGGACAGGTTGCCCCTACCGTTCAAGGAAGCCCCACAGTAAATCCCAGCCGCTGTCGATGCCATCACCGCCGACCCAATCGCCGCCTATTATGTCCAACTTAACCGTCGGAATCGGAGACTTCGCATAGCTGATTGGAGCACCCGGATGCTCTCGCACCGAAACATCGCTTTCAGCGGCCCACACTTCCACCAGTCGCGAAGTCTGCAAATTCAACATCATGTAACCGTTGTAACCATTGTTCGGATACTGCGGATCCATAGCCGAAAACGATCCCGACGTATTCAGATTCAGGATCTCACCCACAGCCTGGCTCGAAGATGAGGCGCCGCTATCAAGCGCCCAGTACTTGATTCCGACTTGTTGATCCTGTAGCGCGGGCCTGCCACCCATGGCATTAGGGGCTTGATCTGAAATCAGGCAATTCCGCACCGCAGCACGGGCCAATCCCCCAGTTAGCGCTTTGGTGAAGACGCCGACCTGGTTGCGAGAGAAGCGGCAATCATTCACCAACAAGTCAATCCTATTCCCACTTCCCATAGCCTCGGAATAGATCGCGTTCCGACCTCCCAAAAAGGACAGCCCAATAATTTTGGTTGGCTGCATTACCGTCGACGACGTGGTTTCCATCAGGTCTGGTGGAATAGCGCCACCCACAGAATCCCAAATGAAGACCGGAACTGACCCTGATTTTTTTACCGTTACACCCGACGGAATCTGCAACGGGAATGTTTCCTGAGATCCGCCAAGAAAGTAATTGGTTTGTGTATAGCCTACTGGCAAACCGCTGGCCGGATCAATCATGCCAATGATGTCGATGGTGTCTCCGGGGCCTGAAACTTGCAGTGCGCTTTGGATACTGGTGTGGGCGCCAGGTGTACCACCGGTTCCATCTACCGTATACGTTGTTTGGCCGAAAGCTAGGTTGGTAAAGAAAGTCGCAATTCCAAGAACTGCTACTGATCGAGTGCTTTTGTTTCTCATGATCCTTAGAGTGAGGGGTGTTTATTTACCAACCAACGGGACCATCTCGATGTTTACTCCAGTAAATCTCAATACCAAAATTTTATTCTTCCCAGTTTTCATGGGACCTCAGTGGTCCCAACAAATTCCGCAGAAAAAACAATTCTCAACATTAATTGCAAAAACAAACCGGCCCGCCCGAAAGCTGACCGGCTTGAAAAACCCTAGAATAATTCTTTTGCTTGTGGAAGCGACCGAGGTCACTCCCAGATCACCGCGTTACGTCGGCGGTGAAAAACGAACAGGAACAGTGCTCCGGGTTGAAGCGAGAACACTATTCCCGTCCGCGAAGATCACGTTGGCGCTGAGAGTTAGCCTTGCTCCCAGACCGTTCGAAAAAACGAGGGACGGTTAGCCCTATTGAAAATGGAAATCCCCTCTACCGAATCGGTCGCGTTGTCGCAGATACCCGATCCCCACCAGGGACTGCTATTCGGCAGTTGAGTCGGCGTATGAGGGTGGTTGTGCATGACAGGAAGCTATGTTGAGCATTGAGCTCCCTTATCCATTCCCGCCAACCGCCGATTCTTTCCCTAAAACTTCGAAAACTACAATATTTCCAGCCGGCGGATCATTCCACCTTCGTGGCTGGTCCACACCATCAGCAACGCCATAACCAGAGCCAGCACCAAAATCCCCCACCGCAGCGACTTGGCCGGTGGCTGGCCTTGAGCGTATCCGAGCAGCGACACGAGCGAGCCTAATCCCAGTAACACCATTCCCACAAAGGACGTACGTCCCATCACTGCGTGGTCTTCGGTGCGCACCTTCATCTCGTCGGTGAACCACACCGCTGACTCAAATGCCTCGTAGGCTCCAGGGCCGGTGTAGTAGGCAACGCCAGCGAAAACGGCGCAGCCAAGGAAAACGGCATAACAAAGTTTCTGCAGCCGTTCATCCTGCCAGCGCAACGCCAGCGCAAAAAGCACGACTGCAAACAGGCAGACAACCACCGGCCCATGGACCAATGCGATATGCAGCTCGGCAGGGCTCATGGCTGAATTCTAGCGCCTACGCCCAAAACGCAGCGTCGGTCTAGTTCTCGCCCGTGCCAATTGCGGCAGTTGGGTCGACGCCCTGCTCGAGTTGCTCGTAATTCAACTCACTGCCGCGCATCGAGTGCGGAATCAAGTACACGCCAATCATGACGATGGCAGCCACCGCCACCACCATTCGACCGACGCCTTCCTTAGGCTTCGCTTTGAAGCCAATCACGCCGCACGCCAGAATCCACACGATCCATTGAATCAGGTGCTTGTTGTCGGTCAGGTCCGAGCCGTATGGGAATCCTGTCCAGTAATGGCCGAAAGCGTACTTTTGCACGATCGGGCCAAGCACCATGCCGCCTACGGTTAGGCAGAACAGAGTGAACCAAGCCAGTTTGCGCATGTTGACCGGATCGACAATCGCGGCCAAAAACGCTCGCATGCCGATGAGGAAGGAAAAGATCATCATCACGATGTGAGGCCACAGCACTGAGCCGGGAACAGGGTTCTTGTATCGAAGGACGATGTTCTCCTCACCAGCAACCGTTTCCTCGGCGAGCGCCGGAATCCGCAGCGACTGGCCGTCGGCCGTGACTTCTAGGTAGTACTCCAATTTCCCCGCCGCAGGTTGCTTCGGTAGGTCAGCGACCATTCCACCCACTGTGTCCAGCTTGTTGACTTTAACTTCCGCATCAAACGCCAGTTCAACCGCGGTGAATTCGTCTTGGGTGGGATAGCGCCGCCAGTTGAGCGTGGCCTGCACACCAGTTGGCGGGGATGGGAGCACTACTTGAGCCGGGCGCGTGGTTTCTTCACTGCGGACCAAGCGGTATTTCCACTCCTGCCCCTCAACCATAATCTCACCGCGCTTGGGGTAAGTCGGACCGGTGGAGCGCTGATAGATCACAGCAGCTGCCATCAGGACAAATGCGACTACCCAGAGCAGGGCGTTCAGTAGGAATGGGGGCTTCTTCATCGGTGGCCTGTAGGGAAATTAGCCCAAGGATAAGTGGTTCTGTCATAGAACCGTCATAAAGGGCAGGAACTTGTGTGGAACCAGCGGAATTCCCCGGGCGCAAGCCGACGCGTCGCGATAATTCCCCCCGGCTTTCTTTCCCCTAGCCATCAATCACGCCATGCCCCGCCAAAAGGTCGCCCTCTTCCCACCGGAAATCAATCCTGACCAGCTCGAATCCGAGGAGCTGTTGGCGGAGATTTGCAAGAATTTGAAGCTGAACCCTGATCGCGTCGGACGGCTACGGATTGACCGCACCAGCTTTGACGCCCGCTGGGACCGCATGCAGTGGCGGATCGCGCTGACTATTTGGGGGGTAGATGAGGTTGAAGACGAAATGGCTGCTGAAACTGCTGCTTCCGAGCAGGCTGCCCCTACTGAGGATGCAGGTACAACCACTGCTACTGCCGAGGCTCCAGGGCCTCCCCGCCATGTAATTGTCATCGGTTCCGGTCCCGCTGGCATGTTCTGCGCCTTGGATCTTCTGCGTGCTGGCCATCGCGTGACCTTGCTTGAGCGCGGCAAACCGGTCCAGGAACGTCGTCGGGATATCGCCGAACTCAACCGCGGTGCCGACGCAAACCCTGAATCTAACTACTGCTTCGGTGAAGGCGGCGCGGGAACATACTCCGACGGCAAGCTCTACACCCGGACTGGTGATCGTGAGCAAATCCTGCCGGTGTTGGAGGAGTTGGTCAATCATGGCGCGCCGGAACGAATCTTGTGGTCGTGGCGCCCGCACATCGGCAGTAATTTGCTCCCTAAGGTAGTGGAGTCGATTTGCCGCGAAATCGCCGAGCATGAACGTGGGGATTTGCGCTTTGAAGCTCGAGTCGACCAAATTCTCAGCACGGCGATCTCGGTTTCGACTGAGGTACCGGCGGCCGCCGAGGACGGCGAGCAAGTTGTAATTGCAACCCGCCGAGCCACCGGCGTTCAACTCGCAGACGGGCAAACCATTGACGCCGACGGGGTTGTACTTGCAACCGGCCATAGCGCGCTGGAAGCCGTCAAAATGGCTCGTGAGGCAGGTGCTTCCTTGCAAGCCAAGGGATTTGCCATGGGCGTGCGCGTGGAGCACATGCAGGAATGGCTGGATCAAAAGCAGTACCACAAGCACAAGGCCATCCCTCAACTGCCGCCTTCGTTCTATGAGCTCCGCACCCAGATCAACGAGCGCGGCGTTTACAGCTTCTGCATGTGCCCCGGCGGGTGGATTGTTCCTAGCCAAACCGAGCCCGGCCAACTGGTCGTCAATGGCATGAGCTTGTCCAAGCGCGATTCGCCGTATGCAAACAGTGGAGTTGTCGTCGAAATCCAACCGAAGGATTGGTGCGGCAAGCGCGGCTGGCGCTGGGGTTGGCCAGATCTTCTGCAGAAGGCGGCGGCCATTTCGGACCACCCAATGCTGCATGAAATCGTCACCGACCCGCGCTCCGATCGCACCATCGACGTCGCCGCTGGCCGCTTGCCGGTACACCCCGGAATCGACCCACTGTTCGGCGTGCGCTTGCAGATCGCCTTGGAAGTTGTTGCGGCTGATGCTGGCGGTGGCGACAACAAAGCACCTAGCCAAATTTGCGCAGAGTACGTCGAAGGTGTGACGCCCTCGGCCGAGACGCTGCCTACCAGTTACTTGCCTGGCTTGACCCCCGCCGACTTCCGCTTGATGTTCCCGAAGGGTTTGGCGGTGCGCCTGCGCGAAGGTTTGATGGCTTTTGATCTGCAAATCCCTGGCTTCGCTGGAAAAAATGGGCAGATCATTGGTGCCGAAACTCGGACTTCGTCGCCGGTGCGGATCGAGCGCAATGTCCACCACGGTGATTCGCCGTTGCAAAGCCCAACGCTGCCCGGCCTCTACCCATGCGGCGAGGGGGCGGGATTCGCCGGTGGGATTGTGTCGGCTGCAATTGATGGCAAACGGGTGGCGGCGGCGATCCATGCAACTGTGGCCAGCGGCGCCGTCGATTGAGGGAATAGGCAAGCGGGGTTGCCGCAGACAGCGGTGACGAATGGGTCTGTCCGCCGTGATTGGGCGGGCATAGACTCGGAGCATGCTCGCCCCGACGCTGCTCGCACTCCTCGCCTCCTCCATTCAGCAACCCGAGGCTGCCGGCCCGACGGCGGTGACGTCCGAAGCTTCCTCTAACACCCAATCGGTGGTGATGGTCGAACCGGAATCCTTCACTGACCGCGGTGGTTGGGTGGTGGATCAACAGTTCATGGACTTGATGGGCTCGCCGTTTGTGATGGCGCATGGCTTGGGCGAGCCGGTGCAGGATGCCGTCGGCCAGGTGCAGCTGCCAGCGGCTGGGGAATACCGCGTTTGGGTGCGCACGCGTGATTGGGTCGCGCCGTGGAGTGCGCCGGGGCAACCGGGTCGTTTTGAACTGAAGCTGAACGGGGTGACTTTAAACACATTGTTTGGTATCGAAGGTGCGGCGTGGCATTGGCAAAACGGTGGCGTGGTCGAGTTGCCGCCGGAGGTTGAAATCACCTTGCATGATTTGACGGGCTTTAACGGTCGCTGCGATGCGATTTTGTTTAGTCAGGATTTGACTTGGCAGCCGCCGGATGAAGGGGAAGCGTTGGCCAAGCTACGGGAAGAACTTACCGGGCTTGGGAAGGAACCAGTCGATGGGGGTCGCTTTGATTTGGTGGTCGTTGGCGGTGGCATTGCTGGTACCAGCGCGGCGATTGCGGCAGCGCGGTTGGGATTGAAAGTGGCGTTGATTCAGGATCGGCCGGTGCTGGGTGGTAATGGCAGTTCGGAGGTTCGCGTTTGGCCGGAGGGGCACACCAATCAACAGCCTTACCCGCGGGTGGGCGATGTGGTGGCTGAGTTGGTGCGCAAGAAGAGTGCGGGCGACGGCAATTCAAAGAATGCGCATGTATATGGCGACCAGCGCAAACTGGATTTGGCGCGGTCGGAGCCGAACTTGACTTTGATGCTGAATCAGCGGGTGAATGATGCTGAATTCCTCGACATACTTATCCATTCCACGGAAAGTCGACCCTTCCAGCTTAATCCCATCGCTGCCGTGCGCGCCCAACACACGCACACAGGAGAACGCACTTGGGTCTCCGGCGACTTTTTCCTCGACGCCACTGGCGACGGCGTGCTCGGTGCCATCGTTGGCGCCGATTATGAAATGACTCACACCGGTCACATGGGCGCCAGCAACTTATGGAACGTAGGCGCGACCAGCAAAAATGAATACCAATTGCTGTGTGAATGCGAAGACCCCGAAGACCCGCTGTCAATCAACTTCGACAAGTCGGATCAACCGGCGCCTTTCCCGCGGGTGCCGTGGGCGGTTGACCTCAAAGACAAAAAGTTCCCCGGTCGTGGTGGCGGCGGCAACCCGTTGAATCAGCTGGGTGCATGGTTTTGGGAAAGCGGTTTTGACATGCACCCAATTGACGACATGGAACAAGTGCGCGACCTCAACTTGCGCGCCATGTTCGGAGCTTGGGATGTCCTCAAAAACGTCGATGGTTTGTATCCCAACCACCGCTTGAAGTGGTCTGCCTACATTTCCGGCAAACGCGAATCGCGGCGCTTGATGGGCGACCTCGTTCTCCAGGGCGACGATTTCCGCAACTCCACTCCGTTTGAAGATGCGGCTTATCCGTGTTCGTGGCACATCGACTTGCACTTCCCGCACAAGAGCTACTTCAAAGACGAAGACGCCGACCCGTTCATTTCTGATTTCACTCGCGATGGCAAGTGGAAGTACAAGAGTCCGTACTGGGCGCCTTACCGCACGCTTTACAGTCGCAATGTTTCCAACTTGTTCATGGCGGGCCGCAACATCAGCGCCACGCATGAAGCGCTGGGCGCGGTGAGAGTCATGCGCACATGTGGAATGATGGGCGAAATCGTGGCGATGGCGGCGTCGATTTGTAAAAAGAACAACACTGATCCGCGCGGCGTTTACGAAAACCACTTAGATGAATTAAAAGCGCTGATGAAAACCGGCGTCGGGCCGGCGAAAAAGAAACCAAACGTACTCCTGCTCATCGCCGACGACCAGGGCTACGCTGACTTGGGTTTCTTGCAGCGGATGGATGACGTCAAAACTCCGAAGTTGGATCAACTTGCGGCGGAAGGCGTTTATTTACCGAACGCCTATGCCAGTAGTCCGATCTGCAATCCGTCGCGCGTTGGCATGATTACTGGACGTTATCAGCAGCGCTGGAATAACTTTTACTACGGTGGTGGCAGGGGCATTCCGGCCGAAGCCGTTACTTTGCCGGAGCGGTTCAAAGATGCAGGATACGCCACGGGTTACTTTGGAAAAGTTCACACTGGCGGTCCGGATCGCAAACCTGAAGCGGCCGGTTTCCCGTTGAATTGGGGCTTTGATCGATTCTATGGAACGACGACAGGCGGGCGCACACACTACCTTTACCACTCCAAAGAAGCGGTTGAGCGTTACGGCAAAGCGGCGCGGCAAATGATGGTGGCGCCGATGTGGGATCAGGA
>CAZMDZ010000042.1:0-17096 GCA_964565175.1 uncultured Planctomycetales bacterium | reverse complement strand
GCCGAGTGGTCACTTCTTCCACGGTATGATCGCCAAGCAGCGTCAGGATTGCGTCGGCAATCTGGGGGCGGCGTTGTTCGGCGGGTAGGCGTTGGGGCATGGTTGCGGAATTTGCTATCGTTCGATAACATAGCGTTACGGCCGAGTTCCCGCCACCCATAAAGGGACCGGCCGAAGCTACATGGCATCCCTAACCCCCCAAAGCACACTTGCTAGCTTTTTTCTCCAGGACCACCGCGACTGCGATGCGGGCTGGGCAACGGTTGAAAAGGCTTTGAACCTAGGCGACGCGGATACCGGCCGCCGAGCGTGGACCGAATTTGAAGCGGCGATGATCCGGCACTTCGCCATGGAAGAAGAGGTGTTGTTCCCGGCGCTCGAGCAAGCCACCGGCATGACCCAAGGCCCCATTGCCGTTATGCGCATGGAGCACGAGCAGATGAAAGGGTTGATGAAGCAGATCAGCGCCGCCCTTGACAGCGGCGACTTCGACGAAGCGATGGACCAGGGCGACACCTTGCTAATGGTGATCCAACAGCACAACGTCAAAGAAGAAGGCGTGCTCTACCCGATGTCCGAAAATGCACTCGGCGGCCAATGGGACGACATCAGGTCCCGGCTTGAGAAGTACTAGCGGAGCGGAATTGCTGCTCCAGCCCTTGCTCGCCAGTCAGACTTCGGCAGCAAAGCGGTCCAGCAATTGAATCGTCATCGGCGCGGCTTGGCCTAAGCCGCAAATGCTGCCTGCAGTCATGGCTTCAAGCCAGTCCTGGCGCGTGGGCTGGTGGTCGGTGCTCGGTTGTGGCCATTGCAACTTGCCATCCAGCTCGTCGGCAAAAACTTGGCAGCCCAAACGGCACGGCGTGCATTGCGAGCAAGATTCCTGGGCGAAGAAGCGCATGATTTGTGCGGCCACTTGTTGCGGCGTGTGCTCGGCCGAGTGAACCATCAGCCCGCAAGTGCCCAAACTGGATCCAACTTGGCGCAACGCGTCTTGAGTGAGTGGCTGGTCCAAGTACTCCTCCGGCAAAATGCCGGTTGCCGCGCCGCCTGGTGTGAAGCAACTGACCTTTTTGCCCTTCGGCAAACCACCCGCGTACTGCTCAATCAATTCGCGCGCGGGAATGCCCAACGGCGCTTCGTAAACCCCCGGACGGTTGACGCACCCCGAAACGGAATAAAGCCGGCGGCTGAAATCTTGAACGTCGCCCTCTACGCGGCGCGCCGCCCACCAAAAAGTTTCGACATTGTTGATCAACGTAGGCTGCCCCCACAATCCACTTTGGGTCGGGAAGGGAGGCTTGTGCCGCGGCTGCGGCCGACGCCCTTCCATGCTCTCCAGCAGCGCCGTTTCTTCGCCGCATATATAGGCGCCGCCGCTCACGCATATGCCCAATTGAAACGGCACTCCCGTCGCTGGCGCGGGGTGGACTTGCGCACATTCCCGCTGCGGGCGCGGCATGTCATCGGTCACCAACGCATCCAGACTGGGTGAGCTGGGCGAGGCGGTGACGGCAGCAATAGCATCCACCTCGAATGGTTCGGTCGAAGTGATCGCACCGTGGGCCAAATGCCACTCCAAACTGCTCAACTCGACGTCATCCGCGCCGCCGTTGTCGGCGAGGATCGGCCGCCCGGGAAAGCCGGCTCCGTAAACCACCTGGCCGGACCCCGCAGAGAGCATTCCCTCGGTCATCAACTCGCCAATTACCTGTTGCAGGTGCGCGCGTTGCGCGGAGTACTCGGCGCGCAAGTAAATCCAACCGCGTGCAGCGCCGCAAAACTGGGCGGCGTAAATCATTCCACGAATCACCCGCTTCGCTTCGTCCCCGCGCAGCAACCAAGCATCTTTGAAGGTGCCGGGCTCAGCTTCGTCGGCGTTGCACAAGATGATCTTGCGCTGCGCCGGACCGGGTTCGTCGCGCACCGCGCGCCACTTGAACTCGGTTGGAAATCCAGCGCCGCCGCAGCCGCGCAATCCTTGCAGCAGTTCGGGGGCGTTCGCAGTCAGGGCAGCCAAGTCCATGCGCGAAGTCTAGCAGGCATTCGCCCAAGAGCATGACCGCCCACTGGCCAGCGCACCTGTGCCCAGCCGACAAAATGCCTTCGTAGCCAGCCAGCTAGATGCCTTGGTAACCAGTCGACTAGATGCCTTCGCCGCGCACCACACAACCAACGGTTTTGGCAGCGATCTTGACATCGTTCCAAACCGACATGTCGCGGATGTAGCGCAAGTCTGCGTCGAGCTTCGCTTGATGCCCCTTGATATCGGAGCCGACGTAACCGTTCGAAACTTGAGCCAAGCCAGTGATGCCTGGTCGCACTTCGAGTCTACGTCCAAAAGCGGGAACTTGCTTTTCAATCTTGGCGTGGAACACCGGCCGTTCGGGGCGTGGCCCAATCAGCGCCATGTCTCCTTTCAAGACATTGAACAATTGCGGCAGCTCATCGAGGCGGAACTTGCGAATGAAGCGGCCGACCTTGGTGATGCGTGCATCGCCTTTGCCGTTCGAAAACTGAGGGCCGTCTACCTCGGCATCGGCCACCATCGAACGGAATTTGTAAATGTTGAAAGGACGCCGGGACATGCCGACTCGCTCTTGCTTAAAAATGGTCATGCGCAGCGATTTTTGATCGACTGCAACCAGCAAGAAAGTCGTCGCCAATACCGGCGACAATGCCACGATCAATCCCGTCGCGCCTAGTGTGCTGACCACACGCTTACCCCGAGTCGCATAAAAGCTTTTACTTGGGTAAGGAAAGTCAACAACACGGGCAGGATGAGTTGCTTTTACCGGGGCGGGTAGAGGGCCTGCTTCGGCTTTCGCCGGTGCAACGCTCTCTTTTAAAGATTCAGGAGCCATAAGGTTGGTCGTGAGATGGGGAGGCACCCAATTGTGCGTAATCCTAGCACTGCGCACCTCTTACTAGGTAGGTTTCAACAAAGTTTCTGATCCTAAGTCTCGATCCAATCGCAGAGTTTTCCACATAATGCATCTTGGCTGAAGCGGTTGGCGCGAAGCTCCCCGCCCTTGCGGCCCATTTGCAATCTCGTTTCAGGAGGCGTCGCCAACAGCTCTTTCAGGGCGTCGATCACACCGACGACATTCCCTTGCTCTACTTGCCAGCCTAGGCCCTCCTTTTCAATCAAGTGAGTTGCGTGACAGGGATTAGGCCCGATCAACAGAATCGGCCGCTCAACCGCCAGCGCGCTATAAACTTTGCACGGATGCACAATACCCACTTGTTTGTTGCCTACGATGACAACATGAATGTCCGCAGCTGACAAGGAATAACTTACGGTTTCCAGCGGCTGGTAGGGCAAAGATAGGATGTTGGTACTGCCATCCTCGATCGCTTGGTCGATGACCGCCTTGCCAGCGCCGCCGCCAATGAAGACGAATTTCAGCTCTTCCATGTGCTCCAGCTGCTTGGCCGCCTCGACCACTGGATCCACCGGCGAAGCCAATCCATGGTTGCCGCTATACATCACGACCACCTTGTCATCCAAACCGTGCTCGGTGCGGAAAGTGTTGTCCGCGTGGGCCACCGGCTTCATGTGGTGATCGTGCGGCCACGGCGGTGCCAAGCACAACTTTTCGCTGACGTCCATCTTGCGCGCCACCCGCTCGGCCATGAATTCATCGAGCACGATCACCTTGCTCGACCGCTTCAAAATCGAACGCATCATCCAATTAAAGAGTTTGACAACTACCGAACTCTCTTTGATGCCGCCCAGCGCAATCAACTGATCCGGATTGAGATCGTGAATCCAAAACACCACCCGCACTCGGCGCAAAATATTCAGCCAAATGCCGACCAGCGGAGCCAGCGGCGGCGAGGTGCAGACCAGGACGACGTCGGGCTTTTTCATCAGCAGCCCGTGGAAAAGTGCCTGCAGCACAAACGAAACTGCGCCAAATAAGCGGCGGACGATGCTGGTTTTGCCGAACGAGGTCCCGGCAAATCGGCGAATTTTGACGCCGTCTTCCCACACTTCCTTCTTCTTGAACTTCAGCGAGCGGTCATCGACGCCGCGCCGCGAGCTGAACACTTGAACCTCGTGCCCACGACCGCGCAGCTCCGCTGCAACATCGGCCATGTGCTGGCCGGTGCTGATCGGGTCCGGCACAAATGCCTGGGACAAAATGAGGATTCGAGCCATTCAGGTAGGAGCGTGATGCGAAGCTCGGTAGTCTACAGCGTCGGCTGAGCCACGAACCCCCTTTCATTGATTCCAGAACATGGCCAAAGCACCGGGTTTTGCAGCGGGATCGCTGCTCGGACTCCTAGGACTAGCGGCCGGGTATTTGAGCCAATATGCCTTCAATGTGTCGGCGTCCAGGGTGTTCTCGTCGCCAAATTTGGCGGGCAAGCTTTTCCAGACCATTGCCGTCGCCCAATTTCTAGCCATTGTCGGCCGCGCCGGCCTCGACCGAGTTTCGCTGCGCACCTTTGGCGCCGCTCACGGCAAACACGACGGCGCTGATCTCGTCGGAATCTGGCGCCGAATCACCACCTTGGTGATGTGCATTTCGGTGGTGGTAGCGCTGCTCGCCTTCTGGCAACGAGTGTGGCTCCTGGACTTGCTCAAGCTGCCGTCCGCAAACCCCTATCTGCCCTGGATTTTCTTCGCCGCACCCTTCCTGGCGATGTCCTTCACCTCCTCCCAAGCCCTGCGCGGCGTGGGCTGGATTGGCAAGGCGACCTTGGTGCAACTGACCCTGGTTTTTGCCCCGCCCGCGGTGATCATTGCCGCGCTCAAGTTGATCAACGGCGAGGTCGAACTACGCACCATCATTGTGATCTGGGTGTGCAGCACGGTGGTCGCTGCGGTGGGCGGGTATTTCTGGACTCAAAATGGCATCCGCCGCACCGTGCCCAAGGCGGATGTCGAGACCTTGGAGTCGTCGCGCAACGGGAGCCGCAAGATTCCGTCGGGGGCGATGAGCTTCCTATTCCTCGGCCTGCTCGGCTACACCCAAGCGGGGTTGGAAATTGTGCTGCTGGGAACTTGGTCGAATACGGTCGAAGTCACCCGCTACATCGCCACCGCCCGCACCGCGATGTTCGTCGGCCTTGGCCTGGTGGCAATTGCCTCGGTGCTGGGACGCCTTTACGCCGCCGCCCACGCCCGCCAGGATTACGACGAAATGCGCGAGGTGCTTAACCGCGCGGGCCGCTGGGCCCTTTCATTCGCCTTGGTTTCCGGTGGCTGCCTGCTGCTTGGCCACCAATTGATCCTGGATCTCTTCGGCATCAACTTTCCCAACGCTCTCGACTGCTTCGCTGCCATCCTGGTGGGCCATACCGTCAACGCTGGCGCTGGCGGCTTGTTCTTGCTGCTTCAAATGACCGGCAAGGAGCGCGCATCGACGATTTGTTTAGTCATCGCCACCGCCACTGCGATGGTGGCTTACTGGATCCTGATCCCACGCTTCGGCGCAGTTGGGGCGGCGTCGGGTTTGTCGCTGCTGATTGTTTGCTGGAATCTGCTGATGGCGCTGGTCGCAAAGCGGGAGCTGAAACTGCAACCCTTCTCCTCCAAGCTATTCCCCACGCTGGCAATCCTGGTGCTGATGTACTTCCTTACCCAAGCACTCATGCCAACCGGATGGGGCGCAGTTTGCGCGGTGGCGGTTTACTTCGCGATCGCCGCTGGCGTGGTTTGGAAGTTCTACTTAATCCCGGCTGAAAAAGAGGCCTGCGCCTCCATCCTGCGCAAACTCCGCCGGTCGCCGGCGAGTAACTAAGCCCCAGGCTGCGATTTGAGTTCGGCGGCGATTGCCTCTGGCTGACGATCGCGAACGAGATGCAAGTGGAATAATCCAGCCACGGCAAAGCATGAAATCGGGTCGACGAAAGTGTTTCGCAGGAACGAGTTCAAGAACACCAACCCACCGGCCAAAAGGATGACGCGTTCGGTCGGGTTGCATTGCGGCGAAAGCGCGCGTGGGATCGAGCGCAGAATCAGATACAGCCACCACAGCCAGCCAAACAAACCCATGAAACCGTAGCGGTAAAACATCAGCGCTGGCCCGATGTGAATGTTGTGGACGCGGCCATCAATCACGTTGCGCGGCGGAAAGGACAGCACCGGCTTGAAGGTGGCGCCGTGGCCTGCTCCGATCAAGTATTCAATCGGCCCCCATTCGCGGTTGACCGTTGCGAGCATGTCGCTGACCTCGTTGAAACGGCCTTGCAGCGAGTCGTCCTTGCCGCCCTCAAGCTTGCTAAACCGCGATTCAAAACCGCCGCTTCCACCGCTTTCGGCCATCATGCCGACGGCCGATACGCCGACCAGCGCCGCCACCGCCACTGAACCGCCAATGGCAGCCAGCGCTTTGCCGCGTAGGTTGGCGATCATGACCGCGATGCCGCCTGCCCACAGCAAAATGGCGGTGCGCTCATTGGACAAAAACGCGATCAAGCCGAATAGCATCAGCAGGAGCAGGTATTTGGCACGGCCTTTATTTTCATCCGCACCAAGAACCCTGGCAACCAGCCAAGCCGTGATGAACAAGTTGGGCGGTTCGTAGCGCCCATTAAGCTCTGGATCTCTGCCAAAGAAATAGGCGTAAATCGCCGCCGCGAACAAGGCGTAACCAATGACGTCATAAACCCGCATGTCGGCGTACATGCTGGGCTCGCCGTCGCGGCCGAAACCGCAGGCAAGGAACAGCAAAATCGGCATCATCAGCACGCCGAAGTCACCAACCAGGTAGGAAATCTCCCACTGATTGCCCCACAAGCCTTGGATCAGCGCCAGGACCGCCAGCGACAGCCACGAAACGACAAAAATCAGCGCTATCGGCTGCAGCTTCAGCCGTGGCAACGCCAACGCGGCGAACAATCCGAAGGTTGCCAGCACCAAGGCGTAAGCCTGCTGCTCAAAGGGCAGCAGGCGCACCGAAGCGGCATCGAGGAACGCATATCCAATCAGGCAAAGCAGAAGGACCTTGGTTCCGATGCGCATCTTTTGCTTGCCGACTAGCTCGAAAGCCGTCGGCATGGATCAGACCGCAGCTGCGGTGGAGTTGGCCGCGGCGACCTGCTCTTCAATCCAGGCGTAAGTGCGCTCGATGCCTTTGAGCAGCGGCTCACTGGGCTGCCAGTCAAGCAACTTCTCAATCAAGCGGTTGTCACTGTTGCGACCCATGACGCCTTCTGGACCAGGAATGTTGTTGATCGAAATCTGCTTGCCGGAGATCTCGCTGATCATTTCGGCCAAGCCGTTGATGCTGATCATTTCCTCGGAGCCGATGTTCACCACTTCGGTGACGTCGGACTGCATCAGCCGACGCACCCCTTCGATGCACTCATCGATGTAAAGGAAAGAACGAGTCTGCTTACCCGATCCCCAGACTTCAATCTCGCCGCCCTGCGGAGCTTCGAGCACCTTGCGGCACAAGGCTGCTGGCGCCTTCTCCTTACCACCACACCAAGTGCCCTCAGGGCCGAAGATGTTGTGGAAGCGGGCGGTGCGCACGTTCAGGTCGTAATTGCGACGGAATGCGCCGTAAAGCCGCTCGCTGAACAGCTTTTCCCAACCGTATTCGCTGTCCGGATCAGCCGGGTAGGCCGAATCTTCGGAGCACAACGGGTTGTCCGGGTCGAGCTGATTGCGCTCGGGGTAGATGCACGCCGAGCTGGAGTAAAACACCTTGCCGACGCCGTGCTGCACGCAACGCTCAACGATGTTGAGGTTGATCAGCGCACTGTTGTGCATGACGTTGGCGTCGTTTTCGCCGGTGAAAATGTACCCCGCGCCACCCATGTCGGCGGCGAACTGGTAGACCTCGTCGTACTCGATCGATTCACCATCTAGGTGAAAAACCTCGTCGCACAGCTTCTGATCGCGCAAGTCCCCTTGGATGAAATCCGAGGCCTCGGTTGGGCAAAATTCGGGGTGCTTCAGGTCGACACCGCGAACCCAGTAACCTTCGCTAATCAGGCGCTTCACCATGTGGCTGCCAATGAAGCCGCCAGCACCGCAGACCAATGCTTTCATCAATTCATTCCCTTTTAGGGTAAGGGCGCCGGAGAGCGCCTTGAGAGGTAACAGTATACTGTTGCACGCACTTTCCTGAAGTGTCCCTCGTACTCCTGAAACCGCCAGAATGGGGAAATCCGCAGCTCGTATCGCCCATCGGTCTAGCTTCTTGCTGCCCTCACCTTTGCTGCGCCAAATGAAGAAATTCTGGCGCTGGCCGCGCTTCTGGAGCGAGATGGGCCAAGCAAAGCAGGGATACCGTGCTCACGGCGCCAATTACGTCAAGCCCGTGCTCTTTGTTGCCGGTCTGCCCAAGAGCGGAACCACCTGGCTAGAGAGCATGCTGAAGTCCTACGACGGCTTCCACGCCATGGGTCACCCGGCCAATACGTCGTGGGAATTGACCCACAACGGCTCGCATAATTTTGAAATTCCAGCCGGATTTTTCGAGTCGTTTGATGGTGGATTGTGCGTGATCAAGCTGCACTGCCACGGCTCGCAAAATAATCTGCAGCGTTTGGCCGACGCCGGCGTTCCCTACGTGGTGCTCTATCGCGACCTACGCGATGCGGCGGTGAGCCACGTGTTTTACGTCAAGCGCACACCGTGGCACCCGGAATACCCGATGTACAAGGATCTAGACATCCACCAGGGTCTTGCCCATTTCGGCCGCACACTGCTGCCGGAGTGGCGTGACTGGATCCGCAGCTGGCGCGCTGGGGCCGACGCGGAAAACAGCATGGTGGTCAGCTACGAAGACATGAAGGCGGAGCCAATGGCGCGCATGGAGCAGGTCGCTGATCTGTTTGCCTTGCCCAAAGAGCCGCTGCCGGAAATCGTCGACGCTTGCTCGTTCAAAAACATGAAAAAGGGTGGCTCGTTCTTCCGCAAAGGCAAGTCCGGCGATTGGATGAATCATTTCACCCCAGAGCTGCGCCAGCAATTCGCCAGCGTGATTGCCGACGACCTCGTCAACTGGGGTTACGAAAACGACGACCAGTGGGTCAGCCAGCCGTCGCCGGTAGCCCAGCCCTAATGCGCCCCTACTCTTACCCGTTGGTATGAACCCGACCTCGAACTCCCCCACTGCCGGAAACTCGGACGATAGCTATGGCGTCGGCGATTTGTTCGGCTTGTTGGTCCGCCGCAAGCGCACCGTTGCCTTGGTCACTTTGGTGATGGCGCTGCTTGGCGCTTGGTTCACTTTTACCTCGGCGCCTCAGTACGAGGTCAAGGCCAAGATTTCTTACACCGATCGCTATCGCTTGATCAACCCGGCTGGAGAATGGTCCGGCTTGGAAGATGAATCCCCGGCGTCGGCCGAAATCGATATTTTGAACTCGCATCCAACTCTGGCCCAGTTGATCGGCGAGGTTCACGTCGATGGCACCCTGACTGGTTTGGGTTTGCGTCAGCAGCTGCATGATGTTGCCAATTACTGGCCGTGGCCGCGGATGAAGCGCAAGTTGTTTGGCGGCGGTCCAGCGAAGGGTTCGGTGCGCGTTTGGGCAGACGGCCCGTTGCCGCTGGGTGGAGTGGAAATTGAATTCTTGAGTGATGGTGGCGTTGAAATTGCTCAACGCAGTTTGTTCGGTTCATCGAAAAAATATGATTCCTTTGGCGCCGATCAGCCGCTGGATTTTTTGGGTCGCCAAGTCTTCATCGACGGCGACGGTACTCAGCCCGGTCGGCTTTATATTTTTCACTCCAACAATCTTTATGACACCTTGGAAGGCTTGCGCGCGCGCTTGAAGGTCAACGAAACGCTGAAGAATTCCGGCGTGTTGGAATTGCGCTATACCGACACCGATCCAGACCGTGCGGCGGTGGTTTTGAATCAGTTGTTGGTGGAGTACATCAAGCTGGACCAAAAGCGATTGGCGGAACCGGCGACCCATTCGCGCGAATTCTTGGAGCGAGAGAAAGCGTCGCTGGAAGCCGCCATTATTGAGGCGGGTCAGCGTCTTTCTGCGTTCCACACTCAGCATGAAGGCTCGGTTGCCTTAGAAGAAAAGAGCTTGGCGTTGACTCGCCACTTGGTTGTTTTGGAGTTGGACTTGGAGCAAAAGGAGTTCCAAGTGAAGTCGCTCAACGGCTTACTCGACCAGGTCAGTGGCGACAAACTGCCAGTGGAAGCGGCGCTCAAACAGGCTTCGGATTGGAATGTGCAGTGGGGTACCGAAACTGGCATCCATCGCACTCAGAATTCAACCGACGACGTCACCACCAACTTGTTAGGGCGGTTGTCGGCGTTGCAGGAAGAACGCGCGGCGAAGGCTTTGGAGCACTCGAAAGAGTGGACCGGATTTGCTGAACTCGATGCGCGGATTGAGTATTTGCGTTCTGAAATGCTGGCCAAATTAGATGCGGATTTGCGCGCGGCAGTGACCGATGCGGCGGCCGTCGGCAAGATGGTGAAGGCGGGGCGCGAACGACTAGTGGAAAAGCCAAAGCTGCAAGGGCGACTGGCGGGCATGGAACATCATTTAACTGCTTTGAGTGAACAGTTGCTGTTGTTGATGGGTCGTCTGGAAAAAGCAACCATTGCCGAAAAGGCTGCGCTAGCGACGCCAACGATGAAGATCATTGACCCGGCTACCGCACCACTCAAAGCCAAGTTCCCGCGTCCGGTTTTGACGCTGGCACTGTCGATCGTATTGGGCTTAGCTGCCAGCATCATCCTTGCGGTCATGCAAGAGGCTTTCCGCAAGCCGCTGTTGAGCAGCAGTCAATTGCAAGCCGTTACCCAAGTCCCAAGCTTGGGCACCCTGCCGCAGCGCAACAGCAAAACCGCCAACGATGACAACGGTAGTTGGCAAGAAGCCGTTCGCTCTTTGCGTTTCAACATGCAAAGCCCCGGTCAGCCCGACGCGCCGCAAACGGTGGCGTTGGTTTCGGCTGGTCTTGGCGAAGGTTCCTCGACCGCCATCACCGATCTGGCAATGGCCATGGCCAAAGTCGACCTCAGGGTGTTGTTGATCGACGCAGATCTGCGCCACCCCAGTCAAGCCAAACGATTGGGTGTGTCCGCCAGCAATGGCTTCGCCGACTCCGCCGCCGACGCTTGGCAGCAAGCCGCGCAATCAACTTCGCAGTCAAACCTGTGGCTGTTGGGCTGCGGCAAACTCAACGGTCACGCCGGTGAGGCAGCTGCGCAAATCCCGTGGGCGGAGGGCTTGAGCGGATTCAAGCAGCATTACGATTTGGTGCTGATCGATGCACCCGCCTTCTTGTCGGTGTCGGATTCCATTCGCCCCCTGCAACAAGCCGACGCCGTGATCATGGTCAATCGTTACGACCACCTCAGCAGCCGCCTGGTGCAAATGGCGGCGGATCGCATGCGCGCCCTGGACATCAATCTGACTGGCTGCGTACTGAACGGCTATCGCGCCTTTGGCGTGCGCGGTTACGTCGATGGTTATGCATTTGATCGCATGGCCAAGCGGACGGCTGGCGGCGCCGGTTGATGATTCGCTCCCTCGCAGCATTCACGGTTGCTTGCGCAACTCTCTTGCTGCTGCTCGGCGGTTGTGGCGAAAAAGCGGCCGAAGCGAACATCGCAAGTCCGCAGCGAGTCGTCGTGGTTGGTCCTTCCACCGCCGAAACTTTGTTCGAACTTGGCGTCGGCGATCGCATTGTGGGCGTATCTGATTTTTGCCGCGACTCACGGGCCAAAGGGTTGGATCGTGTCGGCGGCCAGTTTGATCCGAACTTGGAGCGCATTGCGGCCTTGAACCCGGACATCGTTTTGACCCAGGGTGACAATCAATCGCTGCGCGAGCTGTGCGCGCAATTGAAAGTACCACTGGTCAGCTACAAAACGGATAGCGTGGAAAGTTGGCTAGACGAATTGCGGCAGCATGGCGAACTCTTCCAAATGCAGGAACAAGCAGCCGCCATGGCAAGTGCGTTTCAAGCTGGGTTCAACCAACATCTCAACGTCGAGCAAAGCCTTCACCCTTCGGTGGTTGTTTTGATCGCACGCAATGGAGTGGATGGAATGATTGCCGTCGGCAGTGGTTCTTTTCTTCATGAGCTGCTGACTGCGGCCGGCGGTCGCAATGTTTTTGCTGAAAACAGCGAAGCCTATTTCAACCTTTCGCAAGAAGCGCTGCTCAATGCTGCACCGGCAGTGCTCATTGATTTGACCATCCCCACGTCGACCGATCCGCAGCAAGTGGTCGCGCCGTCGAACCAAGAGGCGCTCCAAACTTTCGCCGACGCTTTCCCCACCCTGCCCGCGGTGGTCGATCAAAAAGTCTACGTCCTCACCGACGACTACCTCTTCCTGCCCGGCCCCCGGATGTTGGAAACGGTGCGTGCCTTCGAGCGCTGCTGGAGCGAGAACTGAAACCAGCTTCGGTCGTCGGCCACGCTGGCGAAACCACGATGGTTAGCCGAACATCGCCACTTCGATCAACTCGCAGAACAGGTGTCCGAACAGCAAATGCGCCTCTTGGATGCGCGGCGTATCGTTGCTGGGGGCGATGAAGCTTACATCGCACATCGCGGCCAACTTGCCGCCATCTTTACCGATCACACCAACAACTTTGGCACCCGCTCGATGCGCGGCCTCGGCCGCCGCCAGAATATTCGGTGAATTGCCGCTGGTCGAAATCGCCACCAGTAAATCACCGTCGCCGACGTGCCCGCGCACCATGCGCTCGAACAATTCCTTGGGCGGATAGTCATTGACCAACGCCGTCAGCGTGCTGGTATTCACCGTCAACGCATGCACATTCAACGGACCGCGCTCGCTGAGATACCGACCAACCAACTCCGCCGCCCAATGTTGAGCATCGGCCGCGCTGCCGCCATTGCCGACCAAATAAACACCGCCTTTGGGCTGGCGCAAAGCAGCAATCGCCAAGTCAGCGGCAGCTTCGACGGTGTCGACGAAGTCGCTATCCAGCGCCGTGAAACAAGCCACGGCCTGGTCCAACCGCTTTTGCAACAGTTCCTTGGTTGAATTCGGCATGTGACATATTCTATCTGTCCCCCTCGCGCCGCCGAGCCGACATAATGGGGAAATGGCGCTGAAATCCACGGCTTTGATTGCCGGTTACCGTGGACGCGAGGTGCTGCATTCCGTCAGCCTCGAGCTGGAACCCGGCCAACTTGTGTGCCTGCTCGGCCCCAACGGTTCCGGCAAATCCACGCTGGTCCGCGCTTTGTGCGGCATCCTTCCCCATGCTTCCGGCACGGTGGCGGTCGATGGTGCTCATTTTTCCCAACTATCGACCAGCGAGCGAGTGCGAAAAATCGGCTTCATGCCGCAAGAAGTCAGCCCTGGTTTTTCTTTTTCGGTGCGCGAAGCCGTCGCCCTCGGCGTTCGCTGCGCCGCCCAAGACTTACGCAGTGGCTCCAATTCAACTGCCCAGCCCAGCTGGCTGGGAGGGCGCCACAACGACGACAGCGAGGCGGCAATTCAGCGAGCATTGCAATCGGTCCATGCCGAAGATTTGATCGACCGCCAACTGGATCATCTATCCGGCGGCGAACGACGTCGGGTTTTACTGGCCAGTGTGTTGGCGCAAGAGCCTAAGTATTTATTGTTAGATGAACCGACGGCGATGTTGGACTTGGAACATCAAGTCACGTTGTTTGAAAAGCTGGCGCAGTTGCGGCAGGAGCAGTCGCTGGGGATTTTGGTGGTCACCCACGACATCAACCTTGCCGCGCGTTGGGCCGACCAAATCCTTTTGCTGAAAGAAGGCAACATCGTCGCCGCCGGTCCGGCAAGCGAGGTCATTTGCCAGCAACATTTGGAATCTACTTTCGGCCCCCACTTTGAATTAGTTGAACTACGAAACGGACAAACCGCGGTGGTACCAAAATGAACCCCGCTAATCCAAGCCCAGGCGCCATGCCCGACAAGCACGCTGGGCCAGCCAAGGAAAAATGGCCGCCGGCCGCGTGGCCAATACTCTGCCTCGCCGCGATCTCATTGGCGGTCGCATTTTTCGCCTCGTGGTATGGAACCATCGCCATTGACGCGTGGAGCGCTTGGCAGCAATGGCTGACCTCCCCCGCCGAGGAATGGAGTCAGCAAACGCGGATCTTGGATTTGCGCCTGCCGCGCATCGCCTTGGCATGGTTAGCGGGTGGAGCACTGGCAACTGCTGGCGCCGTTATGCAAACGCTGCTGCGCAACAGCTTGGCAACGCCGTTTACTTTGGGCATTGCCTCGGCCGGATCCTTCGGCGCATTTTTGGTTTTGGCCATGCCCGGCTTGGCAATCTTCGGCGCCCTCAGCTCGCCGCTTTATTCACTCCTCACTTCTCTGCTGTGCCTGATGTTTGCCCTCAACATCTCCAATCGCAGCACCCGCGCCGACGGCCTCCTGCTCGCCGGCATCACCCTCAACTTTTTATTCGGCGCCGGCATCATGCTGGTGCGTTACCTTGCCGATCCCTTCCAGCTCGCCACCATGGAACGCTGGATGCTCGGCTCAGTCAATGCCGTCAGCATGAGTACCGCGATGGCGCCGTTGCCGTGGATTGCACTTGGTTTAGCATTCATCCTCCCGCGGCTATCCGCCCTAGATCAACTCGCATTTGATGAAGAAATGGCCGCTGCGCGCGGAGTTCCAGTTGCTCGCTGCAAGACCCAGTTGATGCTCGCCGCTGGACTACTTACCGCAGGAGTTGTCGCCTTCACTGGACCAATTGGATTCGTCGGCTTGCTTGTTCCTCACGCGGTGCGTTGGTTCACCGGATTACGCCACGGTATGTTGATTCCAGTTTGCTTTTTCACCGGCGGGGTTTTCCTCATTCTGGCCGATTTAGTCGCCCGTACTACTGAGATCGCTGGCCGCAACAGTGAGCTACCCATCGGCATCGTCACCGCTGTTGTGGGCGGCCCGTTTTTCTTATTCCTATTGATTCGCCGTCAGGATTAGGTCCGGCGATCCAATCGTTGGCGGCAACCGATCAACCGATCAACTGCCGACTCGGAATCGCCTACCGCAGCTCTTGCGCCCAAGCTTTTTTCGCTGGAACGACTTCGTATTCGTCATCTTCAATCCGCCACGCGGTCAAGCAACCGCCATAAACGCAGGCGGTATCCAATCCATGAGCGACGAGCCGACCGCGCGCCTCTTGACGGCGTGGGATTTGGAAAGTGGTATGGCCAAAGATGACCAGCTCCGGCCCTTCGTGAGTTTCGTACCAAAACCGTTTACGCCAACGCCCAATCTGGCGAACGTGGGTCAACTCCATTGGCGGAGTTTGCTCAGGTTCTTTGCCAGGCACGATGCCAGCATGAACTGCCAACCATGGTTGATGTCGATATGGACCCTCATTAGCTTGGCCGCGCAAGCAAAACTTTCCGCGTTCTAAAAAACGCAATAACTCAATCGATCGATCCGGATCAATGTTGTGTAACACGGTTCCACCATCGCCGCGGAGGTCGTCGGCATCGTAACCGCCGGCACCTTCATTGAGCACTTGCACTTCACCTTCTGGTCCTACCGGCACCATGCCGGAACGGCGCAGCAGCACCAATTCGTGATTGCCAAAGACCAGCTCGACGTCGGGTCGAGCGCTGAGGATTTGGGCGACTCCATGTGGATCTGGACCACGATGGTAAAGGTCTCCCAACGAAATGATACGCGTATCCGGCCCGCTTTCGATACGCTCCAACAGCTCGGAGAGTTCTTCGGCGCAACCGTGAATATCACCGAGAAACCAGGTCGAGCTCATCAGGATCAGGGACGGAGGGATCGGAGGTCACTTGCCAGCGTTCGGTCATTTCTGCCTGCATGATCAAGAGGACAAAAAACCAGGTCCAGAGCGTTGGCGAAGTAATATAACTGATCGAGGTTTCGGCCAGCAGGATGACAAAAAACGCCAATGTGACGGCGATCATGGGCCGGGAGTCTTTGTCTTCGAAACGGATGAGGCGCAACGAGTGCAGCATCAGCGCGGCCATCGCAATGGCCATGAAAATGAAGGCGGGAACGCCCGCCTCAACCATCAGCTCTAGCCAAGCATTGTGGGTTTGCAGTCCAGTTCCCCTACCGCTGGCAAAACGCATTTCCTCACTGGTCGCAATCATCCCTGGACCAATGCCGAGGATGGGGTTGTCCATTGCGACCTCGACCGAACCCATCCACAGCGCCAATCTGCCTTCGCCGAAACTTGCTCTCTTTTGGGAAAGTTGGACCAACTCGGTGTCCATCAATCCAAATTGAGTGGCGACACCCAAAACCGCGAGCAAGGTAAGCCCCCCGGTTGCCATTGCGAGGTGAACTTTCGAGCGACGAGCGGCATGAATCAGCCAAATGCCAGCCAAAATCATTACCGCGAGTGCCCAGCCGGTACGTGAGCCGATCAGGACGAGGTTGATTCCCAGCAACACGCGAGCTGCCCACAAAACCAACTTGTTGTACTTCGGGGCCGGAGGCAACCAAGAGACTGCCCAAAGCGGAAGAACTTGCATCATCCATGCATTCGGGTCGCCAGCCAACCCGCACAATCTCGGAACAAGCATGCGTGGATCGAGGAAGATTCCAGTTGCCCGACCATCTGCCATCGGCGTTGCGCCCGGGTTGAGCACAAATTGGAGAAATACGAGGAGCCCCCAACCACCCACGAACATGCCCACCCAAGGCAGTGCGTACAGCAGCTTTTGAATGGTGTCACCGAAGCCTAGACGGAAACCAAAGGTGATGGCAAAACCGCTAAGGATCAAGGTCACCCCGAGGTAATTCACGCTCGCCGGTTCGCCGCCGGTACTCCAAACAGACAAGCACAGCCATAGCAAAGTGGCGGCCAGAAAAATCAACGACCAGCGAGAAGCCGAACTCCTAAGCAAGGCCGGTGCGCCACGCGATTGGTACTCGTTCACGCATTCAAAAATAAGAATGGGCCAGAAAAAATAGAACGGTTTCCACATCATGCCAACCTCAATTCCCAAGCGGTCTGCGGTTGCCAGAAAGAGGACGGCGGCGGGCGTTCCAAACCTCAGTGCAAGAGGAATGGCCGACAGAAGAACAGCAATCAGCATTCTATTTTCCGAATAGCGGCCGTATGATAACCTGGTCTGAATTCAAGTCCTATGGCATTCCGAACTAATTCGTTGTGGCCGCTCTTGGCCCTGC